>JAOZKL010000015.1:11521-17294 GCA_029935375.1 Patescibacteria group bacterium
TTGCAATCAAGTAAGAAAAGGCAAAAATGCAGTAGAGGTTTTTACATATACAAAAGTAAAAATTATAGGAGAATTTGTTCAATTTTCCGCAGTAAATCAAGATGTTTTTTATCAAACAAAGATAAAGCCTGTTAATGTTGAAGAAGTTGATGACAAAACCTCGTTCTTAGTTAAAACAGATATTTTTACAGGAGGAGTTAATCTGATAAAGGATGAGATAATTGGACTGGATATAGATATAGAGAAAAATATTTTAATACTTCAAGGATCTAAAAGCAAGCATACGTTAAGAATAAACACTGATGATGTTGAAGACCTAGTAATGCCAGAACAAAAAGAAGGTGAAACAGAAGCTATTGTAAAAATCGAGACCGCCAAACTGTTAAATGCGAATAAAATTAGTAATGTTGCAGTCGGGAACGCTAGAACTGTATACCAACCAGAGTTTTTAAATGTTTGTTACACATTAATGCCAGCGGAGAAGAAAATCATACTAGCCTCCACAGATCGCTATCGTGTATCGAAAACAATTTTAACTGCAGAATTTTCTAGTGTAAGTACAAAACTTGAAAACGAAAAGAAAAACTTCCTTATTCAACCAAAAAATCTGGGACTATTAGAAGTATTTGATAATGAAGAAAACTTGGAATTATCGTTTGGATCTAACTTTTTATGGATCAAGGTTGAAGACAGTGTTATAGTAATGAGATATAGCGAAGGAGATTTTCCTGATTACAATAAAATAATACCTCAAAGCTTTGCTTGTAGCTTCTCTCTAAATACAAAAGATTTGTTGGAAGCTTTAAAACAAGTACAATTTGCTGCAAAGATTAGCTCCAATAGTCAATCAATGATCATACAATTAAAACCAGCTGAAAAGAAAATATTATTGAGTGCTGAAACTGATGACGGGTATGCAAGTGAAAGCGAATTAGATATAATAAACTATGAGGGGGTTGAGGACAACTGGAAACAATCATTCAACATAGAATATTTATTAAGCTATATCAACACTATACCTACAGAAACTTTTTTGTGGGAATCAAACCCTGGAAAACCATCGGTACTTTCACCAAAAGATGCAAAAGATTCAACTCTGTATTTAGTTAGTGGATTAAAATAAATTATTTTTCTGGATTTTGCAAAACTCGATTAAGAGCCTCTAATAATTGAAGGTTCTTTTTCTTGGCTATCAAATGAACCGGTGTTATGAGGCCAACTACAGATTTTTCACCATTACCAAGGTAAACTTCAGTTGAAACTAGGGCATAGCCTTTGCCAAGAGGTATAACAGGATTTTCATCTCCAATTATTGTACGAATAGAGGCTTTATTCTTTTTTGTGTCCTCATTGCTTTCCAAAAGCTCTTCTTGAGCCTCACTTGGCAGTAAGAACTGTTTGTAACTATCAAGATTGTCTAAAAAATCTAATATATCAGATATTTTACCACTATTTGAAGAATTTAACAGACTTGCCATTCCAGATATATTTTCATTATTCTCAGTCAAAGAAAACCCAACCGCACCTGTTTGAGACGCTAGTAGTTTGCTTATTTCTTTATTCATTCTGACTTGCTTTTCTTGCAAGTCAAATATTTCCTGCCTCATTTTATCCTGTTGTTTAGATGTAACCTGCAATCCTTTTATCAATTTGCCGATAAACATTTTAAATGATCTCTCCGTCGGCTTACTACTACTGTTTGTAAATGGCTGATGCAAATAACCAAGATTTCTCAACTTTACAGTTTCATTGCGAATAGTTGCTGGTGAAAAATCAAAGCCATACCTCTCTTGAAGCTCTTTGGAACCTATGCTCTTACCAGTATCGCAATACTCTTTGACCATTGCAAATAATAAATTAACCTGCCTCTTTGTTAGATCTTCACCTGCTTTTTCAGATTTTTTAATCTTGTTCTTATCTTTTTTACTATTCATAGTATATCAATATTATTTTAAATATTTCTTAGTAGCGTAGAAAGATGCTGCGACACCAGCACCAAGACTAATAACAATGACAACGAATAAACTTATATACATATCAAAAGTTAAGGCATTTAATTCAGAGCTATTAGTTATGCCAAGAACATCTTGCAATTTTGGAAGCACTCCAAATGTCATACTTGGTATAAATAGCAACAAAACTATTATAGAAGCAAACAAATTAAACAAAATACCCTGAACAATGAACGGCCCTTGAATATAACCATTTGTAGCTCCAACAAGTCTCATTATCTCAATTTCACGACGATAGTTATATATAGACATCCTCAAAATATTTATCATAACCATTATGGAAATTAAAGAAAAGACTATAACTAGAACAATCCCCGTTATATTAGTCCATCTGTAAATACTTTCTAATTTTTCTATTACATCTTGTTTCTTTTGTACACTATTAAAAACCCCTTGATATTGTTCACTTTCAAGAATTTTTGCAACACTAATGTATTCCTCACTAGTAGTGGGAGTAACCCACAAAGAGTCTAGAAATGGATTTTCTCCAAATAGATCAGAATCAAGAGTCTCAGCAAAACTTTGACTGTAACCATCATTTTTTCTAAAATCTTCTTTCGCCTGATCTTTACTAACAAATAAAACTTTCTCGACTTCTGATATGTTTTCTAGAGCTGTCTCCACCTGTTTCTGTGTTTCTGACGAAATATCTTCATTAAAATATGCCACTATTGATAACTGCTTATCTAGTTGTCTTAGTGTAAAACCAACAGTTGTTCGTAAACCAGAAGCAAAGGCAACTGACGCTATATTAACCATTAATACCGACACTGCTGTTGCACTCAACCAAAATGTACGAATGATGTTTTTAAACCCATTTGTTATAGCATTCTTATTCATATCAAATAATTTTTACAACAAATCCACAATAAAGTCAAGAGCATTTAGAATAAATTTAATTAAACCCTTGACAAAAACAGTCTTTTTTGCAATTATCTTTCTGCTTAAACCTATGGCCATTCAGAATAAAGTTGAAAGAAACACCTTTGGTGTCGAGCAGTTGCGTTTTCCTGTCCCAAACATTAACGCAGTGCAACTTGAATCGTATAAAAACTTTTGGGATAACGAATTAAAAAAGATACTAAAGGAATTTAGTCCAATAATCGATCCAGTGAGTGAACGCTGGAAGGTTACATTTGGCCCTGAGTACTCTCTCAAACAAGAAGGTAGGACGGAAAGAGAGGCTATAATAAGGGGCGGAACTTTTGGTTCTAAACTGGAAATAAAAATAACTGTAGAGAATAAACTAACAAAAGAAAAGAAGACACAGAAAGTATTTGTAGGAACCGTACCTACAATGACTGGAAGGGGTAGTTTTGTAGTTAATGGTACACAAAAAATAGTTGTAGGGCAACTGGTCAAATCACCAGGTGCTTTATTTAAAAGAAAACGTGTTAAGGGTAAGTATATATATAGTGGTAAAATAATCCCTGAACGAGGAGCTTGGATCGAGTTTTACATTGACAAAAACGATGTATTCTATGCTAAGATAGATAGAAAAAAGAAATTTCCAGCAACTCAAATTCTACGTCTTTTTGGAATGGAAAAAGATGCTGATATTATAGAAGCTTTTAAAGGGATTGAAAGCGACTCTGATATAGATATAATCCAAAGTACATTTGCCAAGGATACTGCAAGTAGCCAAAATGAAGCTGTTAGTTCAATTTATCAGAAACTAAGACCTGGAGATATTATAGATGTTAACAAAGGAAGGGAATACCTTGTTAATATGTTTGTTGATGAAAACAAATATAATTTTGGTGATGTTGGAAGATATAAATTTGACACTAGATTGAAGTTAAAAAGTGAAGCTACAAAGGGATTTGAATATAAAAAGAATTTAACTCTTAATGAGATTATTGCTGTAATGAGAGAGGTTATAAGAATGCGATTAAATAATGTTGAATCTGATAGTATTGACTCACTAAGCAATAGACGAGTTAGAACTGTTTCAGAATGGCTAACAAAAACATTCAAAGTTGGAATGGCTCGTGTAGTAAGAAACACTAGAGATAAAATGACGAATACAGATCAAGAATCTTTTACACCATCTCAATTAATGAACATGAGGCCACTGGCCGCGATGATTGATGATTTTTTCAACACCTCACAACTGTCTCGTTTTATGGATCAAACAAATGTGTTGTCTGAAATGGATACTCGTCAATATTTAACAGCAACAGGTCCTGGAGGATTGACAAAAGAAAGGGCTGGTTTCGATGTTCGTGATGTTCATCCAAGTCATTATGGTAGACTATGTCCTATAAATACTCCGGAAGGTCCAGCCTTTGGACTAAACGTTCATTTAGCTCTATATGCTAGAATAAATAAAATGGGATTTATAGAGACTCCATATTATAAAGTAAAAAAATCAATGATAATCTCTGACAAATCACTTGTTGGACGTATTACTGAAGAAGAAGTCTTAGACTCTAAAGGTAAAAAAATAATTAAAAAAGGACAATTAATTACAAAAAATATTCTAGAACAAGTACAAAGCTCTAAATTAGATAAAAATACAGAAATAAAAGTTAAACAATTTGTATCTGATGAGGTTGTTTATCTCAGTGCAAATGAAGAGTTGGGGTGCGTTATTTCTGAAAAAACAAAACATATTGATGATCAAGGTCATTTTACAACAGAGTTTGTTAGTGCTAGGCGAGATGGTAATCCTGTACAAGCAAATTCATCTGAAGTAGATTTCGTAGATGTTACACCAAATCAAATTTTGAGCCTATCAACTTGTATGGTTCCGTTTGTAGCTCAATCTGATAGTTTCCGTGTATTAGTTGCTACTAACCAACAAGGACAAGCCTTGCCACTTGTAAAGCCAGAAAATCCAATAGTTGCAACTGGTTTTGAAGAAATTGTTGCAAGAGATAGTGGATATATGGAAACAGCTCCTTGTGATGGAATTGTTATAAAATCTGATAGTATAAAAGTTGTTGTTCAAGATAGCAAAACAAACAAAAAACATGAATTTAGCACAATTAAATACATACCGTCAAACAGTCATTCAGCTATAAATCAAAGTACTGTCGTAAAAGAAGGGCAAAAAGTGAAAAAAGGTGATGTTCTTATAGAAGGATTTGGTATTCACAATGGAGAGTTTGCAATAGGACAAAATGTCAGAGTTGCATTTATGATGCACAAAGGGTATAACTTTGAAGATGCTATAATATTATCAGAAAGGTTGTTGAAAAATAACAAGTTCACCTCAACACATGTACAAGAACTTGTATGTGATGTACATGAAACACGACTTGGAAAAGAAGAAGTTACAAGAGATATTCCTAATATTCCAGTAGACAAATTATCAAAACTAGATGAAACTGGAATAATTCATGTTGGAGCATATGTAGAATCTGGAGATATATTAGTAGGTAAAATCACTCCAAAAGGTGAAACAGATCTAACTCCAGAAGACAAGCTCATAAGAGTGTTATTTGGTGAATATTCAAAAGATGTAAAAAACAGTTCTTTATATTTGGAACATGGTTTGAGTGGGAAAATAATCTCAGTTCGTGAATTAACACGTGAGAATGAAGACCCTCTTCCAAGCGATGTAATCAAACGAATTCATATTTGGCTTGCAACAACTCGTCAAATCAAAATTGGAGATAAGATGTCTGGAAGACATGGAAATAAGGGGGTTGTATCTACAGTAATGCCAGAGCATGACATGCCTTTTACAGAAGATGGAAAACCTATTGATATAATATTAAATCCTATGTCCGTTATTGGTCGTATGAATTTGGGAC
>JAOZKL010000052.1 GCA_029935375.1 Patescibacteria group bacterium
AAAGAGATACGAGAAGAGATAACAGCAGTTATAAATTATTTTGATAAGCCATTAATATTTAAAAATCTAAATGCAGGTCAAAGGCTTAGGTTACTAAGCAGATGTTTTCCGGAAGCAAAATTTATCTTTATGAAAAGAGAGTTTATATTTACAGGACAATCTATTATTAAAGCCAAAAGAAAAGTGGGAATTACAGATAACGAATTTTGGTCGGTAATGCCAAAAAACTATAAAAAACTTGAAAAATTAAACTCTTATGAACAAATAATTAAACAAATATATTACATAGAAAAACAGATTATAGAAGATAGTGAATTATTTAGAAAAGATAGTTTTTTGAATATTGATTATAAAGATTTAGGAATAGGATTAAATTATACATTAAAGATATGTCAAAGTTTTATAAATGTACAAAATAAAAAATATTTTGAAAAGGCAGAAGTAAGATTAACTGAAAAATTGACACTTAATGATAATGAAATAAATAAATTAAACAGTGAGATAAAAAAACTAGATTTGGAAAACTTCAATGACAAATAAACAAAAATACAGAGAATTTTGCAGAACAGAAAAAAGTGTGCCTATATTTTCGAAAGACTGGTGGCTTGATAGTGTTTGCGGTATTGATAATTGGGATGTTGTTTTGATAGAAAAAGGTGGAAATATATTTGCTACTATGCCTTATGTTTTAACAAAAAGATTAGGGGTGGCTACTATTCATCAACCAATACTTACTCAAACAATAGGAATATATTTTAACTATCCTGCGAAACAAAAGTATTATAAAAAACTATCTTTTGAAAAAGAGATGATAGAAAAGATACTTAAAGAGTTACCTAAATTTGGTAGATTTTCACAATCTTTTGACCATGTATATACAAATCTTTTACCATTTCATTGGGCAGGGTTTGAGATAAATGTTAAATATACTTATGTAATTGAAAAGATAACTATAGAAGAGTTAGAAAAGAACTTTGAAACAGATATAAGAAGAAGAAGAAAAAAAGCGAATAATGTTGGTGTAGAGGTATATGAAAGTGAAGATATAAAGAAATTTTATGAGCTAAATAAGAGGACATTTATAAGACAAAGTAGAGAGATCCCATATAGTTTTGAATTTATAGAACATTTATATAGTAATTGTAAAGAAAACAATGCATGTAAAATGTTTTTTGCAAAGGATAAAGAGGGTTTAGTGATAGCAGTGAACTTTTTGATTCACGATGAAAGAACAGTTTATTACCTTATGGGTGGGATAGATCCAAATCATAAAGATTTAGGTGCTATGGATGCTGTCCAGTTTGAAAGTATAAAATTTGCACTAGAGAGTGGTAGAAAATTTGATTTTGAAGGTAGTATGATTGAGAGTATAGAAAAATACTTTAGAAGTTTTGGAGCAATTCAAAAACCTTACTATACGATTTCTAAAAATAATTCTAAATTATTAAAAGTTAGACAATTAGTTAAAGAAATTATAAAATGATTAAAATAAAAATTCCAAATAATAATATAAATGAGAGAAAATATATACTTGATATTATTTTTAATGAATTTTTAGGATTAGAATATAGCCTAGAAATCAATTCTAAAGATTATGAAATAGTACTGGAAAATAAAAAAATATTAATAATAAAAGATACCTTTTTCAATAGTTATCCAAAAGATTCGGAATATTTAAAACTTGAAAATATCCCAAATAAAATAGAAGATTTAGATATATTTGCAGCTAGTTTTTTTATGCTTACACGATGGGAGGAGTATATAAATAAAAACCGAGATAGTCATAATCGTTTTCCTGCAACAGAGAGTTTAGCCTATAAGCAGAATTTTTTAGATAGATCTATAGTGGATGAGTATGTAGAAGAGTTAAAAAAAATGCTTTTAGAACTTGATAAAAGCCTAATATTTAAGAAACAAGAATATCAACTATTTTTAACGCATGATGTGGATGAACTTTATCAGTGGAAAAGTTGGAAACAAATTTTTAGGGTAGCAATAGGGGATGTAGTTAAAAGAAAAAGCATAAGTTTAGCTATTGGGAGATTTACTAAATATTTTTTAATCAAAAGAGGTAAAATAAAAGATCCTTTTGATACTTTTGATTGGCTCATGGATAAGAGTGAATCTATTGGAGTTAAGAGCAGATTTTACTTTATGAGTGGAGGTGTAACAGCTTATGATAATAGATATAAACTAGATGAACCAAAATCTTTAGAGCTTATGGAAAAGATAAAAAAACGAGGTCATATTATAGGAATTCATCCATCTTATAATGCATATAATAATTTTAATCAGTTTAAGTTAGAGAAAGAGTTCTTAGAGAAAGTAGCTGAGCAAAAGATACTTGAAGGAAGAGAGCATTATCTTAGGTTTGAGGTACCTACTACCTGGCAAATCTGGGAAGATAATTGTATGAATGTAGATAGTACATGTGGTTATGCCGATAAAGAAGGATTTAGGTGTGGGACGGGGAATGAGTTTAGTGTTTTTAATATATTGACTAGAAAGAAACTAAGATTGAAAGAGAGACCATTGATTGCAATGGATAGTAGTTTATTTTATTATAATAATTATGATTACAATGAAGCAGAAAAGAAAATAAATAGAATAAAAAAACAAACCATTTATTTTACAATAGTATGGCATAATTCTAGTGTAAAACATATGAAATTTTATATAAAAAATATAATAAAACAAGGCTTTAAAAAAATATGAATATTTTACACTTAACACACACTGATATAAATTCTGATTCAAGAATACTAAAAGAGATGCACTCTATCGCTAAGTCAAATGATATTTACAATGTTAATGGTATAGGAGTAGTACAAGATAAAGGAGCCAGTTATACTGGTAACTTAAAAAATATAAAAACCTACTCAATTTTTCTTAGAACAAGGGAATGGAAGTTTCTACCAAGAGTAATAAGGCATACATGTTCACTTTTTGAACTTACTTCTAAAATGCTTTTTAAAGCTATTAAGTTAAAGCCAAAAGTTGTGCATTGTAACGACACACTAGTATTACCTTTGGGTGCTATTGTCAAATTGTTTACAGGTGCAAAGCTGATATATGATGCCCATGAATTAGAGTCAGATAGAAATGGAATAACAAAAACCTTGAAAAAAATGACTATATTTACAGAAAAGTTTTTATGGAGATATGTGGATGCTTTAATAGTGGTAAGTCCATCAATAGATAAATGGTATAAAGAAAATATTGGAGAAAAATATTCTGAGATAATTTTAAATTCGCCGATGCTTGAAAAAAATATGCCAGCTGATGAAAAATCATACCTTAGAAAACATTTTTCGATCTCCAAGGATTCAAAAATATTTTTATATATTGGGATACTGGGATATGGTAGAGGTATAGATTTGATTACAGAAGCTTTTAAAAATTCTGATCTCAAATCCAGTTTGGTTTTTTTGGGTTATGGTGAATTAAGTGACGAATTAAAAAAGTTAGCTCAAGAATATCCAAATATATATGTACATGATGCAGTCCCTCATGAAAAAGTTGTGTCTGTGGCAAAAAGTGCTGATGTTGGGTTGTGTTTAATTCAAAATGTATCTTTAAGTGACTATTATTGTTTACCAAACAAACTGTTTGAGTATTGTTTTGCAGAGATACCAGTATTGGCTTCAGATTTTCCAGATATTTCACAAACAGTTAAAAAATATGATCTTGGGAAGTGTACGAAGTTAGATTCTAATAGTATATATAAAGCTATTAAAGAGTTTGAGGATGCTGAAGAGTTGCCACATATCAATACTCAAGATTTATATGATCTTAGTTGGGGTGCACAGGAAGAGAAGTTGATAAAGTTATATGACAGACTATTAAAAGCATCTGATAAAAAGAATTCATAAGGAAATTATATGTGTGGTATTTTTGGACAGGTTTCATCTTCTCGGGTAAATAAAAAAAACCTTGAAACACTAGTAAAGCATTCTGAGCAGAGAGGGATGGACTCAAGTGGTTTAATATATTATGAGGACACAGTCTATAGCGTACGTCGTGCTGATTACAAGATAGAAAAACTTCTAAAAAATATTCAGCCTTTTAATTCAAAATTGGTTTTGGGCCATAGTAGACTTATAACCAATGGGCAAGACGATAATCAGCCCGTAGTTCGTGGCAATATTTGTGCTATACATAATGGGATTATTGTCAACGAAGAAGAGGTTTGGGATAAAATAAAACCAGAGAGAAAACTGACAATAGATTCAGAGCTTATTGTTGCTATTACAGAAGAACATTTAGCAGAAGGTGGGGGGCTTTCAGAAGTACCAGATAAGATATTTTCTCTTTGTCAGGGGGTAATAGCTTGTGCGTTGGTAGTGCCAAATCAAGGAAAAATCCTTTTGTTTTCTAACAATGGCAGTCTGTATGTAGGTGAACATGAAACAGAACTGTATTTTGCATCTGAGAGGTATCCTCTTACTCTAATTGGTTGCAATAATATAAAACAAATAAAAAATAAGCCATTTTTTATGGATATTCCCGTTTCAGAAAAAGATTTATTCGTGCAAGATGACTTAAGTAGAAAAGAGGACTTGATACCAGAGTTTAAATTCAATAAAGAAGAAGAAAAACTACTTGAGTACAAGGAGATACATAACTTAAAAAGATGTACTAAATGTATCTTGCCGGAGACTATGCCGTATATAAGTTTTGACTCACAGGGAGTTTGTAACTATTGTCATAACTATAAACCTAGAAATAATCCTAAGCCCAAAGAGGAGTTATTTAAACTTGTAGAGTCATATCGTAGAGAACATGGTGAAGACTGTATTGTTCCATTCTCTGGTGGACGTGATAGTTGTTACGGTTTGCATTTGATTATGAAAGAACTTGAAATGAAACCTATAACCTATACCTATGATTGGGGGATGGTGACAGACCTTGGTCGTCGTAATATTTCTCAAATGTGTGGAGACTTAGGCGTAGAAAATATTATTGTTGCAGCTAACATTTCACAAAAAAGAAAAAATATAAAAATGAATCTTGAGGCATGGCTAAAGTCTCCAAATCTAGGAATGATGGCTATGCTTACAGCGGGTGATAAGCATTTTTTCAGACATGTAGAGACAATCAAAAAACAGACGGGGATAAACTTAAATCTATGGGGTGTGAATCCTCTTGAGGTAACCCATTTTAAAACGGGATTTTTGGGTATAAAACCAGACTTTGAAGAGAAAAGAGTTTATAGTCATGGTGCTATGAAACAACTCAGATATCATTCAAAACGATTTAAGGCAATGATGGAAAGCCCAGGATATTTTAATAGTTCATTGTGGGATACACTGTCAGGAGAATACTATAGAAGTTTTACCGAGAAGAAAGATTACTATCACATCTTTGACTATTGGCGATGGGATGAAGATGAGGTAAACAATACTTTGATAGATGGATATGGATGGGAGACTGCGATAGATACAACAACAACATGGCGTATAGGGGATGGGACAGCTGGTTTTTACAACTATGTTTACTATTCTGTAGCAGGATTTACAGAGCATGATACATTTAGAAGTAATCAAATCCGAGAAGGTCAAATGACTCGAATAAGAGCCCTAGAGCTGGTTCAAGATGAAAATAGACCAAGATATCAAAATATTCGTTGGTATTTAGATACTTTGGGGATGGATTTTGAAGAGGTGATTAAA
>JAOZKL010000053.1 GCA_029935375.1 Patescibacteria group bacterium
CGGGATCCAGTTTTGCTTGCCGAATTTAATTCATTGCCAAAGTCAGACTGGCAAGCCGTGGATACCCGCCTTCGCGGGCATGACAGGACGGATACTGGATCCCGTGGACAAACCCCGCACGACAGAACAGAAAGACAGTTTATCGCAACTCAACCAATTTTTCTGGATCCCGCGTCCAGTGCAGGCGTGACAGCAAAGAAATTGCCTAAACTTAGAAACATAAAATACAGGACGGTAAAACCTTTTACCTCAACTTCCAGATCCCAAGAGTCTCTATATGTGGAGTATGTGGGTAATAGTTATATCCACGGAAAAAATCTAGCTCATATAGCTCACCTAAACTTGCCATATTCTCCGCTTGTGTTTTGTAATTACAAGATAAATATACAAGAACTTTTGGTTTTACAGTTTTTATCTTTTCTATAACATCTTTATGTAACCCAGCACGAGGAGGGTCAACTACAAGTATATCTACACCATCAATATAATCCAAGGCTTTTTCTGCTGCAGATTCTATAAATTCATAATTATCAATTTTGTTTTGTTTCGCATTTTGCAGTGCTTTTTGTTTTGTTCCAGTAAAAATCTCTATCCCAAACACGTGTTTTATCTCTGGTATGTTTTTAGCCAAAATCAATCCAATTGTTCCAACGCCAGCATAGAGATCATATAGTTTTATGTCTTCTTTATCAAGTTCTTCTATAGTTTTACACAGGTTATCCACAAGGTCTGTCATAGTTTTTTCAAAAACAGGAACATTTACCTGAAAAAACCCATCATAATTATAGTCTATTTGTGTGTTCATCACTGTATCACTGAGTGTTTTGTCCCCAACCTCTGCCAGTATATTTGTTGTTATATATGCTGGAGATTTCATATTAGAATGAACTACAATAAATCCAGTTAACAAGTTATCCACAAGCTGTTCTATCTCTTCCTTATCAACTTTAAGAGATGGGTCCTTTGCATAAAGGCAAGCTATTACAGTTTTTGTTGTATAAGAATAACGAAGCATCAAACCCTTAAACTGCTTTGCATTCCACCCCTTTTCGTTTATAAAATCTACTATACGATATGCAACTGTATTTATCTCTTTGGCTGCAATAGAAGAACCATTGTAAATAGGGAACTTACCAAAACCTCCATCACGTTTGTGGAACGCAATTGTTGTATGTTCTTTTTCATCAATATAGAAAGAGTATTCAACTTTATTACGATAGTGCCAACTATCATCAGAATTAGCAAAATCTGGGACAACTAAAAACTCTGGAAGATTAATACTCTCAAAAGAAAAAGCTGATTTGATAAAAGATTTTTTTATTTCATTTTCGTAATCAACTGTCATTATCTGCCATGGAGATGACGATGTAAAATGATCGTCTCTTGGCTCTACTCGATGTTCTGACCCTGTGATAATCTCTATCACAGTAGCTATCAATTTACCCCTCTTCTTTTTAAACGGTTCAACTATCAACTTTTCTCCGGGTAGGGAGTTAAGCACCAAAACAGCCCCTTTTGTTTCATGATTTGCGACGCCATACCCCCTTTCATTAAGGTGGCTAATAACAACTTCAAACTTCTCTTTATTCATACTACTTCTAATAATGCAAAAAACATAGATTGTCAAATACTATTCAAAGAAACAAAAATTTGATTACAAGACCCTACCACACTATCTCATCGAAACCTTTCGATTTTAAATACTTATTTGTTTCTGAAAAATGTTTGCAACCAAAAAAACCATTATAAGCAGAAAATGGAGATGGGTGAGCTGCTTCCAAAACTAGATGTTTGTTTCTATCTACAATCAAACCTTTCTTCTTTGCATAATTACCCCAGAGCAAAAACACAACATTATTTGTATTATCCGATATCTGCTTTATAACCTCATCTGTAAAGCCCTCCCAACCCTTCTTTACATGAGATCCGGGAGTTTTTTTACGAACAGTTAAAACAGAATTAATCAATAAAACGCCTTGCTTTGCCCAGTTTTCCAAAAAACCATCAGTTATATCTTTATCCACACCTATATCTGTAGCTATCTCTTTATAAATGTTTCTAAGAGATGGGGGAGGTTTTATATTTTCTTTGACAGAAAAGCACAGCCCATGAGCCTGATCAGGATTGTGATAAGGATCTTGCCCGATAATTACCACCTTAACTTTATCTAAAGGTGTAAGATTGAAAGCGTTAAAAATATCTTTTTGCTGTGGATAAACTATAAAAGTTTTGTATTCATCCTTAACGAACTTAACCAAATCCAAGAAACTAGAAGTTTTGAAGTATTCTGATAAAGCAATCTCCCATGATTTTTCAATGTCTGTATTCATATAGCAGCCAGACTATTGACTGTCTTCTTCTTGCAAGACACCATCAATATAACCTCCATTAGTATCTGAACAAGTAGTAACATCATCAACTACTTCACAAGAAAAACTGTCATAATCAACATCAGACAAAACCCCTCCATTATAATATATTGCAGTTGCATCTTTTGCATAACCATCTAACAATACTTGGAAATCAGCAGGCACCACACCCGCTATTATATTATTTTGATAAAACACGTGTTTTGTATCCTTGGCATATTCTGCACTAAGCGCCTGGAAAAGCTCTGCATCAACCTCTGCATCGGCCACTACCATACCATTAAAATAAACATTACTAGAATCTATAGCCCATGGCTGTGTAGACCCCTCTGTGTTTTGCCCTCCTACAAATAATGATCCAAAAGTAGTTGTATCAGCCAAATTCATAACCTTGGCTTGTGTTTTGGAGTATACAAAACATTCATTAAATTCATAATCTCCGGCAATTGTAACATCCAAACAATCTATAGAAGCCGGGTTTGGATCTTCATACATTAACCCGCTTATTGATTTTATTATCTGATCTACCTCACCTTTCAGTAAAGAACCTTCCAATTTTATTGTTACCAATGCATGATCATTCCAAATTACCAGATCTTTTTCTACAAAATCTTGATTTGCAGTAGTTTTAACAACAAAAGATTTCTTATCTAGTTGATAACCATCATAATCAGAACAATCTGCAGCCTGCTCTGCACATTTATCTTCATCAAAGAGATCATCTCCCAAAACTGAAAAATTATCTTGTACAAAATACTCAGAATAATCATCATAGTCCACTTTATTTATATCATCATTTACAACTGAAACCTTATCCTTTACCAAATATTCCAACACAGAAGACTGACTAGATTGGTACTCAAAATTTATTGAAATCTTTTCATCACCATTTGTTAATGCAATATCAGTTAGACCATTTCCAACCTGAGACTGAGACAATGTCCAAGTGTCTTTGTACTTAAAGCTAAAATCCGGGTAAAGAGTACTGGTATAAACCACAGCATCATCCAAGAAGCTATCAGTATAAACTTTTGTAAATTTAGAATCTTTATACTCACAAACTTCTCCAATTACCAACCCTTCCTTTTCTACACACTCTGTAAATGTTTTTGGTTTTTTCTCAAATTTATTTTCCAAAAATGTACTTGGCTTGTAATCACCTTCTACAAAATATTCTGCCGCCAATCCAGCAACAGCAACAACCATAACAACAATAACTCCAACTAATAGAACTTTTATAGCCCCCTTACGACTTGTTTGATCAGACATATAAAACAAGCAAAATATCTTTTTGCAAATTTGTCAAGATTGTATCTTTGTTTATAAATATATTATCACTTAACCACATTTTGAAAAATATCATATAACCCACACCGACTAATCCTGTCATCCCGCACTAGATGCAGGATCTAAAAAAAATCAAAAAAGATAACTACCTTCATCCTCACAAAAGCAAAAACTGTAATTACCAAGTGCTGGGAGGACAATTTTGTAAATAAAAAAAGTAAATGTAAAATTGGGCAGTGTTGAGAGGGTAGCTGTCTGAACAAAGGTGGTTTTTATCCTCTTTTGGTCTTTTGGTTCACTTCGCACCAAGGTAAAATGAACGTAATAAATCAGTTGGAAAATAATGTTTTTTGCGTGGATACCCGCCTTCGCGGGCATGACAGGTTTGGTGGCGAGCATGACAGAACAGAACACTGGATCCCGCACCAGATACGAGTATGACAACAAAGCTCTTAGAAAAACTAGAACCAATCTTCTCCAGATTTTTGTAATAAAATTACACCACCAAACAACCTCTCTTGACTAAACGATTTTTTTGTATATTACTAAATATGGTTGTAGTTCTTTGCAGGGGACAGAGTTTCTGATAAATTCTCTGCGGGCCCTGTGGAGGCTATAACCAACTTTTATACGGAGATATCGCATAGTGGCCTATTGCACACGCTTGGAAAGCGTGCAGGGAAACCTACGTGAGTTCGAATCTCACTATCTCCGCCATTAGGTATTGTAAAACAGTTTGAAAAAGTATTGGGAGGGGTTATCGGAAGAGGGTGTATAGTACCCTATTTTTTTATAAAAATATAATATATGACAAAGAAAAAAGATGAAAAAAACTCCACACCAGTATCAAAAGATTTGGCGGAGAAAAAGAAAATGGCAAGTTTGATTGTCAAGCAGATACGAAGCAGTTTTGGGAACGGATCTATAATGAAAATGGACGAAGTAATCAACACAGATATAGAAGTAATATCTACTGGATCATTATCTGTAGACCTTGCAACTGGAGTTGGCGGGTTTCCAAAGGGTAGGGTGATAGAGATATACGGACCAGAATCATCTGGGAAAACCTCTTTAGCTTTGTCTGCAATCGCACAAGCACAAAGAGCTGATGGAATAGCTGCATTTATAGATGCAGAACACGCGCTAGATCCAGAATGGGCTGCAAAACTAGGGGTAAAAATAAATGATCTTTACCTATCTCAGCCAAGCAATGGAGAAGAGGCCCTAGAAATTGTAGACAACCTTATCCGTTCAAACGCATTTGATATAATTGTTATTGACTCTGTTGCTGCACTTGTACCAAAATCAGAGTTGGAAGGTAATATGGGAGATGCTCAGATGGGTGTTCAGGCTCGTCTTATGTCTCAAGCTTTGCGAAAAATAACCGGAGCGATTAGCAAATCCAAGACCACTGTAATATTTATCAATCAGATCCGTATGAAAATCGGTGTAATGTTTGGTAGTCCAGAAACAACTACCGGTGGACAGGCGCTAAAATTCTTCTCTTCACAAAGACTGGACATACGAAAAGCTGGGATGCTAAAGTCTGGAAACGAAAATGTAGGTATTAGAATTAGAGTAAAGATTGTAAAGAATAAGCTAGCAGCTCCATTCAAAAAAGTTGAGTTTGATATGATGTTTGACGAACCGGGGGTATTCAGTCTGGCTGGTGAAATAATAGATGTTGGACAAAATTTTGGAGTAATAGAGAAAACTGGAAATACATATTCGCTTAATTTGCCTGGTCAAAAAGAATCTGTCAAACTAGGTGTTGGTAGAGATAAAGCCAAAAACTCGTTGTATAGCGATCAGGTCAAAATGTATGCAGCTAGAGATGAAATTGTAAGGAAATTTAAAGAAAAAATTGCAGAGAAAAGAGCTGAAACATTATCCGCTGGAGATAGTGAAAACATAGATAATAAAGTAAAAATAACAGACGATACAGAAAAAGAATAAAAAACTTTTTCATATTGTATAAAAACAGAGGGTCGTAAAACCCTCTTTTAT
>JAOZKL010000054.1 GCA_029935375.1 Patescibacteria group bacterium
TTGGTGTTGATGGAGACTCTTATTTCGTTGATGTTGATGGAGTCGAAGATTCAATTAAAATATTAAAAGCCAGTGCAACATTTGCTATGAAAAATCTAAGTATGAAGGTTGGGAGTAAGGTGGTCCTTATTATACCTGCTGATGTAACGCCAGTGTGGGGGGCTCTTAGTAGTGTTGTTTCTTCTGATGAAGAGGGTGAAATTGGAGAGCAAGTGGCTGATGACAATTATTATGATAGTAATCAGGTAGATCAATCTCAGCAAGACGTTTCCAACATAGATTATTTCTAAGCAGGTTTTTCAAATTATTATATTTTCAGTATAGGTATATGCCACAAAACAATAGACAACAACAAGGGTATTATCAACAAAACCAACAGCAGTACAATGGTTATGTAGACAAGTCTTTGCCACCTAGGCAACAACAATATTCACAAAACAATCAAGAGCAGTATTATCAGCAAAATGACGAATACAGTCAATCGCCTCAAGATGTTAAGAAAACTTCTTATAAAGAGCCCATGTCGCTAAAGAAGAAGGTTATCATCTTTGGATCTACTGGCCTTTCAATACTAATAATTGGAATCATCGCTGTTTTATTCATTGTTAGAGCTCCTATAACTGAAAATGTTGTAGCATCGAAAGTTGTTCAGCCTGGTACTGCAACGGATTTAGAATTGGTTTGGTGGAAGCCTGATACTCCAGAGCAAAATGAAGAGGTTTATAGTGATATAATTGATAATTTTACCGAAAAAGTGAGAGAGCAAGCAGCTGTGGACGGTAAGCAGATGAGAATAGAGATAAAGATAGTTAATCGTAAATATGATGAAGTAGATTATTACTCCAATTTAACAGAAGAGATAGCAAAAGGAGTAGGTCCTGATATTTTAACCATTAGAAACGATGATTTGCCTGCATATAAAGACTTTATGGTGCCAATAACTCAATTTAAAGGAGCTGTTTTGGAGCAGTATAAATCTGATTTTGTCGATCTTGCTGTTCGCGATACCATGGCTAATGATGAAGTGTATGCAGTAACAGAGTATGTTGATAATCTGCAAATGTATTATAATAAAGAAATTTTAGAGCAGAATGGAATATCTGAGCCTGCAAAAACTTGGGGGGATATGGATTTGCAATCTTCTGAGCTTAGTAAAGAGAACTATGACGATTCTTTTTTGATTAGTACTATATCATTTGGCCTTGGTGGTTTGTTAGAAAAGCAATCTGGCAAGAGTCCGAATATTTCAACACATCAAGATATTTTACCAGTTTTGATTCGTCAATATGGTGGAGATTTGTATGATTATAAACTAGAAAGATCGGATTTTTCTATTGATGATAGCGATGCTGGCAAATCGACAGATCCTGTATATCAAGCAGTCAAATATTATATGAGCTTTTCTAATGAATATGATGACAAATATAGTTGGAATGAAAACATGCCAAACGATCTCGATGTGTTTGTTGAGGGTAAGTTAATATATATGTTGGGTTATAGGGAGGCAGATTCCTTAATTTCTAGTAGAAATCCTAATTTGGAGTATTCTATTGCGCGACTTCCTCAGCATAATGAAGACTCTAAGAGGACAATGGGTCGTTTTTTTATGAATGGATTAAGTGTGAAACTTGCAGATGAGACAAAGTATCAATCGGAGAGATATTGGTCTGAACAATTTTTGTTATATTTAGCTAGCAAGGAGGCGCAAAATATGTTCTGGGATAAAACAAATCTCCCAGGAGCAAGACGTGATATAATAGCTGAGCAGAAAAAAGGTGAAAAAACTTTACAAATTTTTGCAGATGGAGCTCTGTATGCTGAGAGTTATTATAAGCCAGATGTTCTGAAGGTAGAAAATATTTGGACTGATATGTTAGAAAAGATCAAATTCTCCAGCGCTTCTTTGGAAAGTCCTATATTAGAAGCTGTGAAGGAGTATGAGCAGCTAGTCAAGAATGGTACCCACACTAGAAGATCTCAGAGAGACTGAGCCTTGACAATTTTAGATAAATGATAAATAAACAACTTGTTGGGTGTGTAGCTCAGGGGTTAGAGCACAGATCTTATAAGTCTGCGGTCGGTGGTTCAATTCCACCCACACCCACCACCATTTTTATTGACAGTTAGCACTTTATGTGCTATTCTTTATGTATAAATAAAATTTAATTATACAATTTTTATGCTCAAAATTTTAGTAACAGGAGGTGCTGGTTATATTGGTTCTCAAACAGCTTTGCATTTGTTAGATGAGGGATATGAAGTAGTAATACTTGATAACATGATGAATGGACACGAAGATGTGATACCAAACGAGGCCCTTTTTGAAAATCAAGATTTGTGTGATATAGATGGTTTGGAACAAGTTTTTGATAAACATGATATTTCAGCTGTAATTCATTTTGCAGCAGGGCCTTCTATTGTTAGTGAGAAAGCCGAGGCTCTTCCTAGTTATTATGAAAACAATCTAAAGGGAACTCTTAATTTGTTTGAAGTCATGAGGAAGAAAAATGTAAAGAATATTGTATTTTCATCAACAGCTGCTGTTTATGGTATTCCTGATAGTACTCCAATTACAGAAGAAATGGATAAAAATCCAATTAATGTATATGGTTATGTTAAATATATGACAGAGAAGATTTTGGCAGATTATAACAGATCTGGATTAATAAACTATGTTGCTTTACGTTATTTTAATGCATGCGGAGCTGATTCCGACGGTCGTACTGGGGAGCTTCATAATCCAGAGACTCATCTAATTCCCCTTGTTTTGCAAACAGCTTTGAAGAAGCGAGATAAGATTTATATTTTTGGAGATGATTATGATACAGAAGATGGTACTTGTATTCGTGATTATGTTCACACAGAAGATTTGGCTCGTGCTCATGTTTATGCATTAAAAAAACTTTTTGAAGGTAAGTTGACAGCAGAGGCAATCAATCTTGGTTCAGGTGAAGGTTATAGTGTTCGTAGTATTATAAATGAAGCTAAAAAGATTACAAAAGTTGATTTTGCAGTTGAAGTTACAGAAAGAAGAGAAGGGGATCCTGATGTATTGATTGCCAGTAGTGCAAAAGCAAAAGAATTGTTAGATTGGCAGCCTGAGCATGACTTGGAAAGTATTATCAAAACAGCCTGGAATTGGCACAAATCGCTAGAATAGGTTTTTGTGTCTTTCTATTTAATAGGCTTTTTTCCTAATTCCATTTCTAACCAATAATTCCTAAAATTTGACTAAAAAAGTATTTTTTTCAATTCGTTTTGCCAGTAAAGATCGTTTCAAAAAGAACATTTTTAGGATAAGTTTAATAATTTCTACTTGAAAAGCGAATTAGGAGGGAGGTCTAATGTATTATAGAAGCGGGTGTATATCCCGCTATTTTTTTATTTTTTTTTACTGTGGATTACCACTTAATAACTATTTTACCATGTTTTTTGTTTCCCTCCATCTGTACTTTTGCTTTTTCAAATTGTTTAGATATATTATCTATTTTTTCAATTATTTCTCTATCCAATGAATGTGCTATTACTTTTATCTTCTTCTTACTTTTTTTAAGATTTTTTTCTTTTAATAGTTTAATAATTTCTTTTACTGTTAAGTCGTTAGTTAAGATAATTTTCAACATTTTAACTTGTTCATCATTTGATAAATTTGTTAATTGTCTAGCCTGTCCTTCTGATAACTTGCCGCTTATTATAGCATCTTGTATTGGTTCTGATAATGTTCTCAATCGTAAATAATTTTTGATATACTGTTCTGAATTTCCAAGTTCTTTTGCCAGCGTTTTTTCATTTATTTTTTGTGTTTTTATTAACATGTTAAATGTGTTGGCAAGTTCCATTGGATTTAGGTTTTCTCTATGAATATTTTCACTAGCAGCAATCAAAGCTTGTTTTTGTGTTGTTACTTCTTTTTCTTTTTTGATAATTGCTGGGATTTTATCTTTATTCAAATGTTTAAAAGCTCTTAACCTTCTTTCTCCTGCTAACAAAGTATATGTTTTTGATGTCTTACCATCTCTCTTGACCATCTTTTCCATAATTATAACAGGGCTAAGTAATCCACTATCTTGTATGCTTTTTGCCAAGCTTTCAATTTTTGCTTTATCAAATTCTCGTCTAGTTTGATATGGACAAAGATCTATTTGTTCTATTATTATATCTATAATTTCAATACCTTTTTTATCATTTAGAGGTACGTTATTATTACCAAAGTATCCCCCTAAAATATTATCTAAATTTTTTCCTAATGCCATATTGGACATATTAATATCTATTAGATGAACTTTGTCAATACTTCAATTATCAGAAATATATAAAAGACTCCTTGCATATAGGCAAAAAATATGCTATATTACTTTCATTAAAAGTTGTTTTTATACAATTATTAAAAGAATATGTTTCCAAATATTAAGAAAATTAAAGATATTATAGCAGCTGTGTCTATTACAGCCATGTTGATTGTTGGTGTAGCTCCTAGTGCAATTGTGTTTGCTGATACAGCGACTGTAGTTCTAGATAGTAGTGCTATTGAAGAACAGGTCGTTACCGAAGAAAGTCAAGTTATTGACACTCTTGATAATGGTGTTCAAGACACTGAGCAACAAGAACAGGCGATTAGTCTTGACTCAGATAATGCTCAGGTTCAGACTATTGAAACATCAGAGCCAGTTGCTGCTGCAGACATAGATTCTGTTGACCTATCCACTGCAACCGAGCAAGATTGTTTAGAGGGGTCGGGCGGCAATGACTGTTCTCATCCTCTTGATGGTGTTTGGATTAGTGAATTTATGGTCAATCCTAGTGGAATACCTGAGAATTCTATTTCTGATGCCAATGGTGAATGGGTTGAATTATACAACTCTACAGATGATGATAAAGATTTAACTGGATGGGAAATTATTCTTGGGACTTCAAACACTGCTTTAGATTTTACAATTCCTGCAAGAGGGTATGCTATGTTGTGTAAAAACACAGATATAAATATAAACGGAGGAATAAATTGTACACAAAAAATCAAAGGAAAATTAATCAATAAAAATTCTAGCATCTTTTTAAGTAATGGAGAGCAAACAGCTACCACAAACTATCAAAAGAATTCGCCTTCTGGTTTATCACTTCTGCAAATTCAAGAGGGGGTTAGCAATGTTGTTGATATTAGTACCGGTGTTGTATCGGTTTATTCAGGGTCTTCACAGTACGGAAGTGGTGATTATGGAACACCAGCTTTGAACGATGTTAATGTTGGAGGAAACGTATTTGCAACTATTCAAGAAGCTATAGACAGTCCATTAACCCTAGACGGAGACACTCTTGTAGTAGAGAGTGGGACATATTCAGAGAATGTGGTTGTTAATAAAGAGTTGACAATTTCTTGTGATAACGGAGTAATATTAGATGGTAGCTCTCTATTGAATGGTAGTGGAAACTCTGTTTTGACTGGTGTTACGATAGCTTCTAGTAACGTTACTATAGAAAACTGTGAAATAACAGGATTTCAAAAAGGTATAACTACAACAGATCCATCAAAAACTGGCAACCTTAGTTCTATGGAGAATATAACAATCCGTGATAATTATATTCACGATACTTATGGATATGATACTGACACATGGAGATCTCATGGGATAGTTATTGGTCAAGAGTCGGAACAGTTTTCAA
>JAOZKL010000055.1 GCA_029935375.1 Patescibacteria group bacterium
GTTTCTATAACTGTTTCACTGTTATCTCCGTATAGATCATTAATCGCTAGCTTCATAAAATTTATACATTAAACATAATTAATTTTATCAGTATTGTCAACTTGACAAATTGCAGTCTCTGGTGTAGAGTTTTTCTAATATAAATACGCATCAAATATATGCTAGCACATAAGTTTTATTTATTTACAATCATTATTGTTATTGTATCCTTTTTAGGCTCTTTTTTGATAACTTATTTTATTAAGAAATTTTCTATAAAGTATAATATCGTAGACGATCCTGAGTCTGAACCAAATCGCAAAAGACAAAAACATTCCATACCATTGCTTGGTGGAAGCGGATTTGCAATTACATCAATTTTGTTATTGGGACTTCTTTATTTTGTTGATAAATTTAATTTATTTGGCCTTGGAGACATTGTTGGAGGAGCATTTTGGCGTGAAAAAGTTGTATGGATAATACTAGCTGTTTTAGTTATGATAGTTGGAGGTTTTTTTGATGACAAGTATCATTTATCTCCAAAATATCAATTATTTTTTATAAATATTGCTGTTCTTATAACCATTTTTTTTGGTGGGATTGTAGTTCAGGATTTATCAAAACCATTTGAACAGTTCTTACCCAACTTTCATTATTTGCCTCATCTTATTACATATGTTTGGCTTATGGCTTGTATTGCTGCAACAAAATTTCTTGATGGACATGATGGGCTTGTTGCATCTGTTGGAATAATCGGATTATTTTCTATTGCTAGTGTTAGTTTATTTTCAAATATTGGAGAGCCATTGATTTTTTTGATTTCGCTAATTTGGGCAAGTGGAATAATTGGGTTCCTACCTTTTAACTTTCCCAATGCAAAGATTTATTTAGGTGAGGGAGCCTCTGAAGTTATTGGTTATACAATAGGAGTTCTCGCAATCCTCTCCGGCGCCAAAATTGTAACAGCTGGGACTGTAATAGGTTATTTTATAATAGATTTGATTTTTGTTTGGTTTATGAGATTGTCTGAGAGAAGAAATCCTTTAACTAGCGGGGATAGGCTACATTGGCATCATCGTTTGGTTGATTTGGGTATGGATAAGATACAAGTTCTTGTCGTTACTACTATAATGCTGTTATTTACTACTCATGCCGCCCTTTGGATCTCTGATGATTTGCGTATATACTTCCCAATTTGGCAATTTGTGATGTTATTAATTATTTTCGCTATGGTTGCATTGATAAAATCTCGGAAAAACTAAGTCTTCAGTTCATCATATCATTCAATTTGCTCTCCATATCGTTCATTGTTGTATTTTTCTTAGCTTCTTTTTCTACTTTCTCCTTATTTTTTTGCTCAAATCCTGTCATATTTATTTGTATATCTTTTGATGGTGGCGTGGAGTTTTTTTTATCCTTTACAGAACTATCTTTTGTCAAAGCATATCCGTATAAATCCGCTTTTTCTGTTTTTTTCATTTCTACGCTATTGAAATCTTTCTCGCCTTTAAAATCAAACTCTTGAGTTGTTGTATTAGCATTATCTGGTTTAAGCATTGTTGGTTTCATTGTGATGCTCCCCATCTTTTCAAATGTTTTTATTTTTATGGATTCTTTGTTTTCAAGGACTTTATTAGACAAAAGTCCATTTGTTTGGCTCGGTCTCTCTTGTGTTGCGGCTGTATTAGTTTGTCTATTTTTCAATTTTGATAATTTATCATTAGTTATTTCTGTGGTTATTTTACCATCTTTTTCTATTCTGTTATAACTATTTTTTAGTTTATTTAGATTATCATGATGTTTGTTTTGATCAAACCCTGTTGTTTTTGCAGTGTCCTGAGTGTTTGTATTTATAGAGTTAGACCCTGGCATACCAAAAGCTTCTCTGAGGTTACCAAGGTCTTGATTGTCATTTATTGTGTTAGCCATTCCACCATCTTTTATATTAGATAAGCTAAGTATATTATAGAAAATGATAATATACAAGTTGACTACTTAAAAAATTGTAACTATACTATTTATATAGATATGAATTTTGAAGATATTTGGTATGTATTAACAGAAAGATTTCTTGCATTGACAGGAGCTGAGATACTTCGTCTGGTTTTAATAAGTCTGTTATTAGCTTTTTTGTTATATATTGGTATAGATAAAAAAAGAAAGGCTACGATTGTAGACCTTGGTTATCACAGATGGATTGTAAGAAAATAGTTTTTTTAGTTTTCCTGTAAGATTTCTCTAGTTAGTTTAATCTTTTCCAAAACCCTCTCATCTTCATCTTTAATAAGTTTGTCAATTTTCTTTGACCCATGCATAACGGTTGTGTGATCTCTGCCACCAATCATTTTACCTATTGATGGATAACTTAGATCTAATTCGTTTTTATAAAACCAAAATGTAAGCTGTCTTGCCAGTGATAAGTTTTTTTGTCGACCACTGCCTAGTAGATCTGTCTTTTTAAGAGAAAATAAATGGCAAATTGTATCCATTATAGAATCTGGAGTTTTTGCTTTTCTGTTTGTATTAAATTCATTTTTATTTTGATAAGGTTTCAAGATGGTTATTAATTGTTTATCAGTAAAATCATGACCTGGATTTAATCTGACACGCGCCTTTATCATATTTAAAACCCCCTCCATTTCTCTTATATTTGTATCAACTTTTGCAGCTATTAAGTCTATTTGTTGGTTTGTTAAGATTAATTTCATTCTTTCCACCTTATCTTTTAGAATTGTTAATCTATCTTCTTTATCTGGTTTTGGCATATCTGCAACCATTCCCCATTCGAATCTAGATACTAGTCTTTCTTCTACACCAATGAGTTCTTTAGCAGGCTTGTCTGACGTTATAATGATTTGTTTATTCATCTGGTGAAGCTCATTAAAAACATGAAAAAACACAGTTTGAAAAGCATCTTTCCCTGTTATGAACTGTATATCATCAATTAGCAATAGGTCTACATCTCTATAATATTGTCTAAATTCTTCCATTTCTTTCTTTTTCAATGCTAGGTAGAATTGATTAAAAAATGTTTCAGATGGCAGGTATTTTATGTTAAGGGAGGGATCTTTTTCTAACACTTTATGCCCCATTGCTTGTAATAGATGAGTTTTTCCTAATCCAACTGGACTATGTATAAATAGAGGGTTATATAATGTTCCCAATTCTTCTATCACTCCTTGTGCAACATTTGTTATGAATTCATTGCTTCTAGTTACTACAAAATTATCAAAAGTGTATTTCGGGTTTAAATTATTAAGATTTCGTCGTGGTAAATAACTAGATATGTGCTTGATATCTTCAGGTTTGTCTAAGGACGAAGAGGTTTTCTCTTCATTTTTCTTAAGATTTAGAGAATCTTGGATTGGTTTTTGCTGGCTTTTTGGTAATTCAATAATTTTAATTTCTGTATGAATTACTTTTGGATAATATTTGTTAATTGCCTCTCGCAACTCCTTTTGGAACTTACCTTCTATATAATGTTTGTTAAAATTGGATGGAACTCCTAATACGATTTTACGACCTTGATTTATGACATTTATGAATTTTACACGACTAAACCATGCTTGAAAAGTACTAGTAGAAATTCTAGTTTTTAGGTGTTCAAGCACCAGTGGCCAGTAGTGTTGCATATTTGTCATCCGAAGTCAGTTATTTTATAGTGTATTTGTAATGTTTTTGATGTTTCTTACTGAATCATAAAAATTCCTTACAAGCTATTAATTAAGTAATAACGCGAAGAAAAGTAATAAAATTACTATTATCTAATGGACTGTTTTTGTCAATACCAAAAAAAATAAACATCTAAAATAATGTCGAATAATAACAAAAAAACACTATAAAAGTGTAAATTTGTGAAATTATAACAGGTTCTAATACCCACGATATGATCTGCTTTCCATTCTTGGGTCTCTGCGTTGCTGTACTTTTGTTTTTATTTCTACTGACTTTGTTTTTCTGAAGCTTTGGTATGGGTTTGTGGATTGTTGGCTTTTTTGTAATACTCTATCCCTGGCATTATTTAATCGCGATCTACTATTTATTGAATTGTATGTTTTGTTCATTGTCACATCTAATGAACTGCTAATATCTTTTATTTGAGCTATTTTTGAGGTTACATTCTTTTTGTCAAATTGTCCGCGAATATCAGATGCTGCGACATTTTTCTTTCCTATTCTTTTGTTCCACTCAGCTACTATACTATCATGATTCAATTTACTTAATCTCATATCTAGTTCATGCGTATCCACGCCTCGTTTAAATACAAATTCTTTGGGTTTTTTCATGAAGAGGAAGAATTTGAGTACATAGACTTCAGCATCTCTTCCATTATATTTACCAAATGCGATGAATGTGATTAGCCCGGCGAAAGGTATTGCTGGTGCAACTGCAAAAAGACCCAACCCTGGGAACATTGATGAGAAAATTACATAAGTTAAGAATACAACCACTCCACCTGCCATAGCATAGCCAAATTGCCTAGCATTTAACGGTCCGAGTATTTTGTCACCGGAATCTAAGAATTGTGGAACTTGATAAACAGGCATTCTTTTTGATTTACATATACATTATATTTCATTTTACATGTTTTGACAAGAAACAAAGTTCGTGATAGTGTTTCAATCGTATATAACTGTTATGGAAAAAAAGTTAATAGCAAAAAAAAAGCTGGGTCAAAATTTTCTAGTAAACAAATCAATGCAACAGAAGGTTGCTGAAGAAATGAATCGTTTAATTTCTGTTTCAAAAAATACCACCGTAGTTGAGATGGGCGTGGGGCAAGGAGACCTTACGCAATACATGATTAGTGAAGATAGGAGCTTTGTTGGGTATGATATTGATTTGGATGCTGTAAGCTTTGTAAAGAATAGGCTTGCCTCAGTAACAGGTGATTTTGAAATTATACATGCAGACTTTTACGATCTTTTGAAAAAAAGTGAATTACCAGAAAGCTTCGCTTTTGTCTCCAATATGCCATTTAATTTAGGGTCTAGAGTTTTGTTTGACATGGCAATCTATTATCCAAATACTTATTTTAATATTATTTTACAAAAAGAAGTTGTTCAAAAAACAAGAAAAGACAAATCTTTTACATTATTTGGAGCATGGATCAGACTTTGGTGGAAGACGACTATAGGATTCAGTATATCTCCTGGTAATTTTCGCCCTCATCCTAAGGTGTATTCAGCAAATATGACAGGTGTTCCGTGTATAGACATCAGAAAAAAATATGATTCAACAGAAAAAAGAAAAAAACTTTTGTTGATATTAAAATCTCTTTTTGCCAATCCTAAGAAAACTCTATCAAATAATCTAAAAAATTTGAAATGGAGTAAAGAGAGGATTGATAAATTTTATGATAAGAACTCACTTGATAATAATCTTAGGCTATCTTGGCAGAATTACGAAGAGTTGTTAGGCATTATTTATTCTGAGGAGTGTTCTAGAAATAAATAACCGGCCGTGCAAACTGTGTTTGCTACATTCAAACTTTCTTTCATGCCTGTCATTGGGAGATGGAGCTCTTTGTCCATATTAGACAACATTTTTGTCTCTATTCCTGATATTTCATTTCCAAACCAGAGAACAATCTTATCTAGATTTAGCTTCTTTTTGCTTAAAAACTTAAACATATCTTCACTAGTATCGCTTATTTCTATAGCAATGTGTTTATAT
>JAOZKL010000056.1 GCA_029935375.1 Patescibacteria group bacterium
CAAGCATACACAAATCTACAACCTAGAATGTGTCATATGTGGTGGACGCATACACTAAGTTGACAAGAGTGAAAAATTTATCAATGCTTTTTTGTATAAATACAAAAGGTTGTATTATTTTGTGATAATTCTTGCATCTTATGTCAAAATCAGTTAATCCTCAACATAAAAAACTACTAACAAAGATTGGTAGGAAAGTGAAAAGTGAGAGAGAAGAACTTGGTATTTCTCAAGAAAAACTTGCGTTACTTGCTGATGTGCACCGTACTTATATTGGAGTAATAGAAAGAGCTGAACAAAATCTAACAGTTGGGATAATAAAACAAATTTGCGATGTTTTGGGAATATCTTTGTCAGAGTTTTTCAGAGAATTTGTAGAGAAAAAGCCAATGAAAACAGAGTATACTAAAAAAATAAAAGTTTCAATACTAAAAAAATAGTTACTACATTTTCTATCATAATAAAAAACAGGCTTTTATACAGCCTGCTTGTTGTTATTTTATATCTATATCTATCATGTAATCTACCAAATCAAAATCAACAGCTTCTTGCCCAATATAATATTTCGTTGATGAATCAATCAGTTCTCTAAATTTTTTCATACTCAAGCTACTCGGTTTACTAAGTTTATAAAAAATTTCTCATATTTTTTCATTCATAACCGTTGTGGCTGATAACTCATTTAACGACAATGAACCAGAAGATCATGGAGTAATGTGATGAACTCCTACAATACTTGTTTTATATGCATAGCGTCTTTTTGCTGATGCTACAGATTGCAGAATAAGATTTGCAGCTGAAATAGCCATATTAGCAATTATAAAAACAGGTTTTTCGCTAGCTTTTATCAGATTAGAAATTCCAAAAGAGGCATTTACTGAACCTCATTCAGAAAATATAATTATACAAATTTGCTTACAATTACCATCTTGATTAGCACCTACAATCTCATCTATGACCATAGACAATGTATCTTGTCAGATACTACCGATAATCTTAATCTTATGAGTGTCTTTAGAATATAAAATCTCTTCAATGTTTTTTGATCTCGTTTGTTTTGTCATTATAAATACAGAATAAATATATAAAATATTGAGTGTTTTAGCAGCTCAACTTATTTACCATATCACATTTTGTATGTATAGTCAATCTTCTTCTGAAGCAATTACGAACCCATAAATTATAAGATCTTGTGAGAGGGATTTTAGATACTTTGCACATTCAAACAATGTCGCCCCTGTTGTAGAAACATCATCTATAATACAAATAGTTTTGACTTCAGACATATCAAACTCATCTTCAATAATCTTTGGATTTAACTCGAAAATATTTTTTAATGACTCTAGCCTCTCAGTTCTGGTCTTATTGGTTTGAGCTTCTGTATGACTTTTTTTGTGTAACAAATCCACATATTGAATACCTGATAGTTTAGATAACTTCTTAGCTAAAATTTGCGGTAAGTGAAAACCTCTTTGCTTTAATCTTTTTAAATCTGCTGGAACATTTGTAATAATATCAAAAGAATCTCCGTCTAAATTATTATTCAACAACAATGCAAAATCTTGCGCAATATTCCATTCCCCAAAAAATTTTAACCTATGGATTAAACTCTTTATTTTCTCATTCTTATAATCAGAACAACAAAACACCCCATCCAAAACATGTGTTTTATCAAAATCCATTACCTTTAAAAACGGTGACAGCTCTTCCATCTCCGTTTCTGTTAAATACTTATGGATACTACTTTCACCCGCACCCTGTTTAGGCAAAATATAGTTTATAAGCTTTTTTAGCTGGAACATCTACTCTATCCCAAATACTACAGACAAATCTATTGTAACCTCCATCTGCCCTGTAGAAATTTGTGTATCACTATATGACCCACCTTCTACCTCATCATACATCATCTTGGTGTTTGATTGCGCTGGATAATAAGCATAATCTCTATTAATATCAGAAATACTAACAGGTTTGAGAAGTCTTAGATCTCCAAGACCTGCCAATTCTCCTGCCTTTTGCTCTGCTTTATCAAACGCAGCTTCACGGGCAGCTGTATACAACGAAGTTTTATCTTCTATATCAAAATATATATTTCCAATTTGGATATTATCTATTTCACTAACTTTATCTATAATTTTTGCAGCTTTTGTTGCCTCTGCGTCTATATCAAGAACTGAAAAAGTCAAAGTTTGAGAAGCTCTCTGCCCAACAACAATTCTCTTGTCTTTACTATAATCATATTCAGGATAAATGCTTAAACTTGTGGTTTTTACATACTTATCTTCAATTCCGTTTTTTTCTAAAACCTCTTTTATTTCGTCAATTTTTTCATTCACTTCTCGCAAAGCTTCTTTACTAGTATTTTCTGTCTCTTGTATAGTTACTGATATAGTCGCCATATCTGGCCTAGCATAAGCTTTTCCATTACCAGAGACTGATATTGTATTTGCCAACTTACCATCTTCTGTAGTTGCAGTGCCTATGTTTTTGATATAAAAATCGGTCTTAGATAACAAAAATGCACCAGAAACCATAGAAACACATAGAAAAATAACAGATAGGAAAACTAGAACCGCTACTGGATTTTTCTTAATAGGACAACGATCCTCAACACTATTAGTCTTTGTAATTTCATTTTTTTTCTCTTTTTTAACAACCATAAAAATATTTAATACTTAATGTAATTATAAATTAAAAAATGTTTTGAAAGTTGTCAAATTATTATACGAAAATGATTAGGCTTTCCAAGTAGAGAAAGCCCACTATCCAGCAATACCCTGTTGTCATCCCGCACGTTGTCCTATCATCCCGCACTTCAATCCTTGTCATCCCGTCGCTTGTTTTTTGTCATCCCGCACTTGATGCGGGATCCAGAAAGAATAATGGTGAGACAGGCTCGCCTCTACGGAAACCAATCTCTTTCTGCGTGGATACCCGCCTTCGCGGGCATGACAGGAAGGTACTGGAGGGACAATTTTGTAATTAAAAAAAGTAAATGTGAAATTGGGCAGTGTTGAGAGGATAACTGTCTGAACGAAGGTGAGTTTTATCCTCTCTTGGTTTTTTGGTTCGTTTTGCGCCAAGGTAAAATGAACGTAATAAATGGATTAGGAAAGAATATTTCCAAATCAATGGTGAGGCAGTCTCTGTAAGATACATCTCGTCAAATTTTAATTATAATAAACAAGAAAACCTAAGCAAAAATATAAATATTTTGACAAAACAATAAAAATAAGATTCTCTGATGGTTATGTTATCTATCAAAGACCTGTTTGTGAATATTGACAACAAACAAGTGCTAAAAGGCATAAACTTAGAGATTAAAAAAGGGCAAGTCCACGCTATCATGGGCCCAAATGGCTCTGGCAAATCAACATTGGCCAATTTTCTTGCTGGCAAAAGCGGTATAGAATACTTATCAGGAGGGGTAAAACTAGACGACTCCAACCTACTAGAACAACCTATAGAAACAAGAGCAAAAAATGGACTGTTTCTTTCTTTTCAGCAACCAGCAGAGATTGTAGGAATAAGCTTTGCAAATATGTTGCATACAGCATACAAAACCAAGGATAAGGATATATCTTCCGTAGATTTTCTTAAGATTATCAAAGAAAAAGTTAAAATCCTGGAGTTGCCTACAAATTTTTACACAAAAAATGTTAATTCTGATCTCAGCGGTGGCCAACAAAAAATGGGAGAGCTATTACAAATGGCTGTGCTAGATCCAACTCTAGCTATAATAGATGAAATAGACTCTGGATTAGATATAGACAGTCTCAAATTGGTTGCAAATGGACTACAAAAGATGAAATCAAAAAATAAAAGCTCTTTGATAATAACCCACAGACAAAAGATATTAGAATACTACAAGCCTGACATTGTGCATATATTAATAGAAGGGCGGATAGTGGAAAGCGGCGGGGCAGAGTTGGTCGATTTTGTAGAAAAAAATGGTTACAAAAAATGGTTACAAAAATAGAAGTAGATGGAACAAAAAAAATAGCTATCATTATTGACAGCTCTAAGAGTGTTGTAGCGCCAAAACTGAATAATTCTGTAAAAATTATTAATCTTGATTCAGAGAGAAGCCTTGATATAAGCTTTGATTTGATAAAAAATTCTGAGCTGACTTTAGTGATTATTCATAACTTAAAAGATTTGGATATTATTAAACAGAAAGTTAAAATTACTCACATTGGGGGAAACAGTAAAAGCAAAGTAACTGTCCATAGCGTGTTAGATAACCAATCCAAACTTTGTTTTACAGGAGTTATCCACAACCCAAAAAAGATTGATAATACTGTAGCAGAATTAATACACAAAACACTACTATTATCAGATGAGGCAGAAGTAGAAAGCAATCCAGAGCTATTAATAGACAATGATCAGGTAAAATGTGCCCATGGATCTACAATAAGTGCTCTAGATAAAAAAGAATTGTTTTACTTGCAGTCCCGAGGTATAAATAAAAAAGAAGCAGAACAAATTTTAGTAAATAGTTTTATAAATCAAATATGGCAACAATTGGTATAGATGAAGTGGGAAGGGGATGTTTGGCAGGTCCTGTATGTATGACAGGGGTTAAGTTATCTACAAATTATCCACAACTTACACACACCTTTGGTCCCAAACACGTGTTTTGGAAAACGAACAATGATCTAAAGTTAGTAAAAGATAGTAAGAAACTTTCTCTCAAAAATAGAGAAAAAATCTTGGAGATTGTAGAAAAAAACAAGATTGACTATGTATATATATCAGCTAGTAACAAATTAATTGATAAATTTGGCATAGGAGTTTGCTTATCACACATCACAATTATGATTGCTCAATACTGGGATTTTGTAGAAAATACGAATATTATAATAGATGGGAAGATAAAAATGTTAGAACAACTAGACAGTGAACTAGTAAAGCTGATTTTATCTGAAAACCTTGAGCTAAATAAAAACTTAGACGATATAAACCTTAGCTTTATAGCAGAACAAAATCCAAATATGTGTTTGTTTGAAAAATCAACTAGGTTTGATATAAGTATACTCAGGGAGAATAAAGCAGATGACAAATACCTTGCAGTTGCACTTGCCAGCAACATCGCAAAAGTGAAACGAGACAATTTTATGAAAAATTTGTCAAAGGATTTTCCAGAGTATGGATGGGATACCAATGTAGGCTATGGCACAGAAAAACACAGAAAAGCAATAGCAATCAACTCTAATAATCCATATATTAGAACTACTTGGATACACTTTTAACCCTATCATCTAGCATTTCAAAGTTCACCGTGCCGCACCTTGTCCTGTCATCCCGCATTTTTCCATTGTCATCCCGCACTGGATGCGGGATCCAGTGTTCTCTGTTGTCATGCCCGCGAAGGCGGGTATCCACGGCTTGCAAGTCTAATTTGGACGATGAAATAAATTCGGAAAACAAAACAATGGCGAGACAGGCTCGCCTCTACGAAAGGCGTCATCCCGCACTTTTCCATTGTCATCCCGCACTGGATGCGGGATCCAGTGTTCTCTGTTGTCATGCCCGCGAAGGCGGGTATCCACGGCTTGCCAAATAATATTTTACAGTGAAATAAGTTCGGCAA
>JAOZKL010000016.1 GCA_029935375.1 Patescibacteria group bacterium
TACCCTTGACAACTTTAAAAAACTTCGGTTTGTTATCTTTGTAGTCTATTTTCCATGATTGTAGACCATCCAAATAGAAAATTATTTTTATGTCATTACCAAAGAGTCAGAGATCTGAAAGCTCCCGCGATTCATATAGCGGTATTAATTCAACAAAACTAGTTCCAGCAGCAAAGATTAAGGTTATTGGAGTAGGTGGAGGAGGAAACAACGCGGTTCGCCGTATGATTGAGATGGGGCTAGAGGGTGTCGAATTTTGGGCGATGAACACAGACTTGCAAGTCCTTAAGCAGGTTCATGCAGATGGTGTTATACAGTTAGGTCCTAATGTTACACGAGGTCTTGGAGCTGGAATGAGCGCAGAAGTTGGTCGTCAGGCCGCAGAAGAGAGCTCAGCAGAGATAGAAGCTTCTTTGGCTGGTGCTGATATGGTTTTTATAACAGCTGGTATGGGAGGTGGAACAGGTACTGGAGCTGGTCCTGTGATTGCAGAGGTTGCAAAGAGATTGGGTATATTAACAATTGGAGTGGTTACAAAGCCATTTATGTTTGAAGGTCAAAAGCGTAAGCAAGTTGCAGAGGAAGGCGTTGAGAGATTAAAAGCAAATGCAGATGCAGTGATAGTAGTGCCAAATCAGAGGCTTTTGGATATTGTAGATAAGAGAACTAGTGTACACGAAGCTTTTAAAATTTCTGATGATGTCCTTCGTCAAGCTGTGCAGGGTATCTCTGATTTGATCAATTTCCCTGGTGAGATTAATGTGGATTTTGCAGATGTTCGTGCGATTATGAGCAATGCTGGAACAGCTCTTATGGGAATGGGTAAGGCGAGTGGGACAGGAGAGGGTAGGGCAAAAGAAGCTGCGATGATGGCGATTGATTCTCCATTGTTAGAAATGAATATTGATGGTGCAAAGGGTGTTCTATTCAATGTTCAAGGTGGTAAAAATCTTTCAATGTTTGAAATTGGAGAAGCTGCATCTATCATCAATGATCATGTGGATCCTGATGCAAAGATTATTTTTGGTACATCTATTGATCCAAATCTTCAAGATGAGATAAGAATTACTGTTGTTGCGACTGGTTTTACACAGGAGAAGGATAGTCAAGAAGAGGTTCCTTTTTACAGTAAGGATGGAAAAAGAAATACAGAGATGTATAAAGAGTCATATTCTGCTCCAAAGTTTGAAACTAAAAAAGTTGAGAAGCGTGAAGATCCACAACGATCAAAATCAAAAGATGATGAATATGGTGATATTCAGAAACCTGCATGGCAAAGAGAGGATGATGATGAGTTAGATATTCCTGCGTTTTTACGTAAGAAAATGAACATGGATTAGATAGAGTAGTTTTTTAAATTAAATTATTAATTAACAGGGTTTTTTGACCTTGTTTTTTTTTGTTCGATTTCCTCTATAGCCTACAAAAAAATAGCAGGCTTCCCTGCTACAATTATTTATTTCCACCAGATTATATTTGATAAATCAAAAAATGAATCAGGGTCTGGATCGGGATCAGGCCCAAGTGGGTCTGTAAGTTTTATTGTTATACTTTCATTGATGGCAGTGTCTCCACCTCCTATTTGCACAAATACTGGAGTTGTATCATTTGCGGTATTTAGAGTCGTTGGTATATCGTTACATGTGATGGTTGTTTCTGTATCATATGTACAAATAGACCCCTCTGTATTATCTCCAATGTACATGCTAATGCCATCGATTGGGAACTGTCTAAGAGCTGGTAGTTGGAATGTGCATGTTGTAGTTTGTCCAATCTCCATCTCTACTTCCTGACAGGTAATAGTCGCAGTTTGAGTTTCTTGTTTGCTCATCTCTATTGGATCAAAATCAAAATCAACATTTTCAAAATTCCAGTCGTTTTGCACTCCAAAAATATCAATAACAGATATTGTTACATTTTTATTTTCTCCATTTATACCGTATTCGCCAGCGTTGAATGTTAGTATATTACCAGCGAAATTTGCAACTTGCATACCATCAATAGTCATTTTTATAGATTCAATTACAAGTACATCTACATTTGGAGTAGCTGTTATAGCTACGCTATTTGCGATTGTAGAGTTTGAAGCCAGTCCTATAATTTCTATGTTTGGTATTGTATCTTCTTGTGTTATTGTATCTTCGGAATAATCATCAGGCGCTGGACATGGAGTTAAAGACGCTGGTATTTCTTTTGGCTTGTCTTCTGTACCGCTTAATGTTTTTACAAACCCTTCAACTGGACTGAGCCATCTTTCGCTCTGAGGGAAGGCGGATGTATAATTAATACAAGCTTGGCTTTCTGTGTAAGCTTCTGGCAATTGCCCTGTTTTGACTAATTTGTTGTCAATGCGGCTAATAAGTACATTTTGGGGGACTATTTCACCACGAAATCCAAAGGCATCATCACGAAAGGGGTTGTATCCAGCTTTTACAATTCTAGCTCCCATTTCTTTTAATTTTTGAGATTGTTTTTGTGTTAATAATTCATTGCCACATCTGCTTCCTCCTTTTGTTCCTTCTGGGCAGAATACTTTTTGTCTGGACATTCCGTTCGTGCTCCAGGTTTTTTTAACTTTATCCTTGTGTAGATATGTCATTGCGTCGTGCCATATTGGACCAGATGTGTTTGTACCAAATGCACCTGCATAAGAAGCTTTGTTATCTGTGTTACCAGACCACACTGTTACTGTGTAATATGGTGTATATCCAACTGTCCACATATCTGTAGGCATGTTTTTGTCATTCGTCGCTGTCCCAGTCTTTGATGTTATCGTTCCTTCCCATCCAGGAATAGTCAAAACACCTTGTCCAAATCCTCGAAGTTGATAATCAGATAATACATTTGTTATTTGCCTTGCAATTATTGGATCTACTCTGTTATTTTCTCTTGGATATTTTTCTTTCAGCCTTTCTCTAAGTCTTTTGTTTTCCTCTTCTAATAGTTTTTTCTCATCTTCGCTTACATTTGATTTTTGCAATTCTATGCTTATAAATGGAGTTGCAGTTCTGAGGTCTCCATCTTGTGCTAGCGTATTCATTGCCGTTGCATGTGATAGCATTGTTACATCACAAGCTCCTAGGGCTGTTGATAGGTATGGACAGTCTCCATTTGGATATTCTAGGCCTAGGTTTTTTGAAAAGGTTATAACTTCTTGTATGCCTTTTGTTCCATTGTATGTATCTCCAGCTGCCAAGAATGTAGTTTTGATAGCAGGAACGTTTAGTGAGTTTTGTAGCCCATATCTCATAGTCATCAGACCTCTTTGGCTCATGTCTACATTGTTTGGTGAGTATCCTCCACCGAAGTCAGTTTTCCTATCTATTAATACAGTGCTTGGGTGAAATCCTTTGCTAAAAGCAGTTGCATATACATAAGGCTTGAAAGAGCTTCCAGGGGCTTGTCCTGAAGTGGTTATGTTTACTTGTCCGTCAATCTCTTCATTGTTGTAATCTCTTGATCCTATCATTGCAACTATTTCTCCAGTTGGGCCATCTAGAACTACTCCAGCGCTATTATTGGCACCGTGTGCTGGCAAGGCTCTGTCATTTTCCTTCCAAATAACTTCCATTTGATCTTGAATTTTAGGGTCTAAAGTTGTTACAATCTTATATCCTTTTGTGTAAAGATCTTTTTCTGAAATTAGATCATTCTTTTTTATCTCAGCTCTAACATAATCTTCCCAGTGTGGGTACTTTCTATTTGTATTTCTAGCTATAAAAGTAACCTCTTCTTTTTTTAACGCCTCTAACTCTTCTTCAGTTTTGATAAAAATACCATCTCCTTTTATATCATATTTTGCTAGGTTATTTAGACAAGTATCTTTTCTATCATTAAGCTTTTCCCAGTTTCCATATTCTAGTGATTCAATTTTGTTTCTTGCATACACTCCGTTATAAAATACAGTTGGCTGTTGTGGCATGGCCGCTAAATAACAAGATTCTACCACTGTAACATCATTTATTCTTTTACCAAAATAGCTTTGTGCTGCAACTTCTACACCGTAAATATTCTTACCAAATGAAACCCAATTTAAATACTTTTCTAGTATTTGATCATTTGTTCTCTCATCTAGCATTTTTTTGGCAGTAAATAGCTCTCTCATTTTTCTATCTAAGCTACTACTACTGTCTCCAGTAACGTTTTTTACAAGTTGTTGGGTTATTCCACTGGCTCCACGGCATTCGCCTCCAGCTGATAGGGCGCATTTTGCTATCGCACCAATTAAGTTTCTCCAAGGTAGTTCTTCATTGTAAAAGTTATTTTGTTCTAGTGCAACCATAGCAAGTTGCATATGTTCTGGGATTTGATCCAAATTGGCGTATTTCCTGTTTTCTTCACCAAACATTCTAAACAGTTCTGTCTCACCATCTCGTGCGTAGACTATGCTACTTTCGCTTGGTTCCATAATCAATTCATCAATACTTGGTGCATTGTTCTTGTATCCCAATATCCACGCAGCTCCAATACTTAGTAGTAATAGAGACAACACTCCTACAACTATTAATCCTACAAAAATTTTGTGTCCTTTTTTCTTCCACCTTCCCCCAACTTTTTTTCTTAGTTCGTGGATGCTTTTACCATCTCTTTGTGTTATTTTTTCATCATTTTTATCAATGATGGAGTTTTCCAGTCCTGAGCTTATCTTTGATTTTAATTTTACAACCTTCGCAGATTTCGCAATAATCAAGCCATCTTGGTCTAGTATATCATTTAACTCCTCTTCTGATACTTCGCTTGGAAGTGCAAAAGGGTTTTTATCTTCAATGTGATCATCTTTGATGCTATCAATCTTCTCCACCTTCTCCTTTTTTGGTTCTTTATTAATCAAGTCGTTTTCTTCTTCCTTTTTTTTGGTAGTTGTCATAAACTGCTTTATAAATATAAAAAGAATTAAAGATACTTTGCCAGTTCCGTCAAGTAGATGATATTTCTTCCTTCTCTTCTTTTGTTAATATATGTTTTATATCTTCGTTTTCGAGAAAGTTTTTATTATAGATAATGATTTTAATTTGATCTTTTATACTCCTATTATCAACGAAAGTTTTTACCCTCTCGTTATTATTTTTACTTAAACTACTATATAGTATAATGTTGATTATACCTATTAGATGTTTTATATAATTATACACATCAACCTTGTCTGTATCTTGATTCAGTTGTTTAGAAAATCTTATGTAACTGTTTTCTATTTTAGTCCATTTTCTGGTTATATTTAAAGCTTCCTTTTCTGTTAATAGTTTTCCTCCAAGAAGGTGTTTTATCTTCGATACAGACTCTATTGTTTGGTTTATTGGATTTATTTCAAATCTAGTTTTATAAAATGTTTTTAGATCCGACAGGATATTTACAATTGTTATAGATTTGTTATTTGTGTATCGTATAATAGGTTCTGATATATTGTGTTTTTGACTTTCTGGTTTACTAACAACCTCTTTTTCTTTGTAATCACCTCCAGTTTTTAATAAATCTTTTAATTTATTTATTCTTATATCTAGGCTATCTACAGTTTTGTTCAATATATTATATGCAGATTTTATTGTTTCTTCTTTTTTTGTTTCTATTGTGTGTTTTTTGGACTCGTTGAATATATTAGACAACTGTACATAACAAGATGTTAAATTTTTGATATATTTTAATCTTTCCCAGTCTTTTGGGTTGTTATTAGTGTTTTGATTTTCTACAAATATAGATATTTTATCTTCGTGGAGTAGGTGACTGATTGCATAGAAATGTTTTTTTATATCTCTTCTTTGCTTTTTCATATATCAAGGTGTTTTTTTAATTTACTAAAAAAGAAGGGTCTCCCCTCCTATTCTTTCAACACAGCTTTTAATCCTTATTTACAGTTTATACCATTCTTAGCTTGTTTGCTTGAACAGTTTTTTTGTATCTTGTAGAATCTTCTGTTGCTAAGTATCTTAACAATGCTTTTCGTTTTCCAACTTTTCTAAGTAGTCCACGACGAGATGAAAAATCTTTAGGATTGTTTTTAAGATGTTTTGTCAAATGTGTAACTTCTTCTGTTAAAAGTGCTACTTGAGCTTCTGGAGATCCAGTATCAGTATCATGAATTTGACGCTTTGCAATAGCTTTGCTTGTCCTAGTTTTTTTAACTTCTTTATTCTTGGTTGCCATAACAAGTTATTTTCTAATAGATTTTTTCAATTTCGTCAATAGTTATTTTTCCGCGGTTATGCTCGAATCCTTTATAATCTTCTAGTTCAATTTTTTCAATACCAGGGTTTGTGTTTTCAGTTGGAGTGTTAATCTCTATGTTTGTTGTAATATCTAGTTCTATAGAGCTTACTGGAGAACCTAGGGCAACTTGAGCTGGATACAAAACTTCCATTAAACCATACAAATCCCACATAACCCTATAAGTAGTGCTAGAAATATGAGGTGTGTATATGTAATTGGCACATGTCCAACCGTTATTTAGCGTTATGGCTTGCCCATCTATTATAACAGTTTCACCAGTTGCAAACGCTCCCCCGCTGAGATATGTTGTATATGGACCTCCAATATTACAAGCTCTTTCACGGAAACGAAACATATTGCTAGCAAAATAGACTTGCCTAAAGAATCCTTTATAATAAGCCCACATTGGGTTTTCATCATAGCAAGATTTGCCGTGATCGCTTGTCTCGAAACAGTAATAACCAGTTGCCCTGTCCATTCTAAAATCTATATCTTGGCAGTTATTTATCTCACTTCTTTCCCTGTTTGCACATCTACCATAGATAAGTCCAGATTCTTTTTGTATCAAAGCTAGTAAAAAAAGCGGATTAATATTGTCTTCTAGGCATATATCTTGATATCTTCCACCAATAATTCCACATCCCATCCCCATGTCGGTTCTAGATAGCTTCCAAATAAGTTCTGCTGTTCCCATTTGAGTGGTTGTGTGTGCATAAGGTATTAAACCTGGTTTTTGTGCATAAAAAACTTCATCATCATTCCAATCTTCTTTAAAACTTACATCTATAATTTCAGTTGCTAATATACTATCATCGTATTCTAGGATTGCTTGAATTTGAGCAATAGCTTCCTGATCTGTTTGCCCAACTGACCAAAAACTTGGTAAATTATAAAAGTCCTCATCAGTTATAATCTCCTCTCTATCAAAAGTTAATGGGAGTGAATATGTACTAATGCTTGTTGTTAATAGCGCTGTTATGCTAATAATCATTACAATAAAACTATTTTGAATTACTCTGAATACTTGTTTTTTCATAGTATACTATATTATATATGTGACCATGAAGAATTATTTGCACTTTGTCAAATTTTTTATTTCAAATATCATTGACAAAATGTATTTTTATACTTACAAATTATATAATATATGTCGATCATAAAATCAGAAGAAGATTTAAACAATCTAAGATACAGTTGTAGAATATTGATGTCATGTCATAATCATTTGGGTAAGATGATGAGGCCGGGTGTATCTGCTGGAGAGCTAAACAGAGCTGCTATTGCATTTGGCAAAAAATACGATGCTATTCCTAATTTTCTTGGATATGTTGTAGATGGTAATCGATTTGACTATGCTATTACAGTTTCTATAAATGATGAGATTGTACATGGATTGGCAACTGACGATAAGATTGTTAGAGACGGTGATGTTGTAAAAATTGATATGGGATTTATTTACAAAGGTATGCATAGTGATGCGGCCAAAACATACATAGTTGGCAGTGTTTCTGATGAGATAAAGCAGCTTGTAGATGTTACATACAAAGCTCTCTTAGAGGGTATAAAGCAAGTTAAGCATCGTTCACAGATTGGCGATATTGGATATGTTATTGATAAAATAGCTAAAGAGCATGGGTATGGCAATATATATCAGATGGGTGGCCATGGACTGGGGTACAAATTACACGACGATCCTTTTATATCTCATATAGGAAAAAAGAACAAAGGAGCTAGGCTTTGGGAAAATAAGGTTATTGCTATAGAGCCCATGTTTACACTTGGTGCTAGTGAAATAAAGATTGATAAAAAAGATGGGTGGACAACTAGGACGATAGATGGGTCTGTGGCCTGTCACTGGGAGCACGATATATTAGTAACAAAAAATGGTTATGAGATTTTAACAGACATCAAGCCAGAAGATTTTTTAGAATAGCTTATGAATAAAGATTTTGTAGTATTTGATTTTGATGGAACAATCGCTGACACTCTTGGTATATCAGTTGGTATTATTAATAATTATATCAAATGGACCGGACTCAATATCAAACTTAGTAATGTTAGGAATTACCAGGCTGGTTTGCGCACTCCAAATATTTTTATTAGATTCATAAGATATCCATTTTGGATGTTATTTCATTTCATATTAGGAATCCTCCAGAAAAAATTACACAGTAAAGTTGATCAAGTAAAGCCATTTGATGGGCTGGTTCAGATTATAAAAGATTTGAAGAAATCTGGTGTTTCACTAGGAATTGTTACAAATAATATAGAGCCAACTGTTGTTGATTTTTTGAAAAATAACAAAATTCACGACTTGTTTGATTTCATTTATTCCAGTAAACTAGTTTTTGCAAAGAGTTTTGCACTCAAAAAAGTTATGAATGATTATAATTTCTCTAATAGACAGTTTGTTTATGTGGGGGATGAAGTCCGTGATATAATAGCGTGTCAAGACGCTGGGGTAGATATTATATCTGTTAGCTGGGGTTTTGATATCAAAGAGCATTTGCAAGATCATAATCCAAAATTTTTGGTTGATAATAAAGATGAACTCAAAGATGTCTTTAAAAAATTGAAACTGTTATAGTGTATGTTAATTCTTAGTATAGAGTCTAGTTGTGATGAAACCTCCCTTGCTCTGTTAGAGGGGACTATTGATCCAAAACTTGGGTTCTATAAACAAGTAAATCAGTTCAAGATTGTTAATTCTTTAATATCCTCTCAAATCGATATTCACAAGCAATATGGCGGAGTCATTCCAGAAATTGGCGCACGTAGTCATGCAGAGCAGATACATATATTGCTTAAAGACCTTCTTAGTAAGGTCGTAGATCCTCAATCTAACAGTTTTTATCTTAGTCAAAATGAGATTAATTATTTATCAAAACTCGATTATATATTTGTTACTACCGAACCTGGGCTTGTTTCTGCTTTGCGGGTAGGGAGGGAGTTTGCCAAGACTTTGCAATTTTTTATTCATCAGTTATCTGGCAATTTTGTAGAAATATCTTCAGTGAATCATTTGCGTGGACATATAATAAGTAGCTTATATAATATGGGTGAGGTTGTGGATGATATTAATATTTTTCCTCATTTGCATTTGTTAGTTAGCGGTGGTAACACTCAGTTGATACTGCTTCGTAGTCCAGATGATGCAGAGATAATAGGGCAAACACTAGATGATGCATCTGGTGAATGTTTTGATAAGATTGGGAGGATGTTGGGATTTTCTTATCCCGGAGGGGTTTGGCTTGCAAAAACAGCAGGGCTAGAAAAGTATAATAAATTCGATTTGCCTATAAGTATGAAGGGTAAACCATCTTTCAATTTTTCTTATTCCGGATTGAAAACTGCATGTAAATATATTTTACAAGATCCTGAGATTGCCGATTTCAAATTTGAAGAAAGATTATCAGATTTGGAAGTTTCAGATTTGGTTTCTAATAATATAGACAATAATACCAAGCTTTCTTTTATTCGTGATTTTTCTATTTCTGCTCAGGCAGTAATTGTTCAGCAGTTAGTCAATCAAACTAAGAGAGCCATAAAGAAATACAATCCAACAACCATTGGTGTTTCTGGCGGAGTTTCTGCCAATTCATTGCTTAGAAAAGAGCTTGGTATGGTATGTGGTAATCTCAAATTATTCAAGCCTCACATTTCATTGACAGGAGATAACGCTGTAATGATAGGGCTTGCTGGTGTCTCAAAGTTATTTTAGTATACAATAAAAAACCCTTTACAAAACCAAAAACATTTAGTATACTTGTTATTGTAATAAGTTTTTTACAAAATAATATATATAATTATGACAAAAGTTATGAAAAAAGTAGGTTTCGTTGCGGCAAATATCCTTATGCCGGTATTGTTGTTCGCTGGTGTGTTTGTATTTAGTGGTGATGTAGCAGCTGCTGATGTATTCGACTCCTTTGAATCTGATAAGGTGTCAACTGAAGATTTAACAAAGACTATAAAGAACTGGATTGATATTGCAGCTGTTATTATGGCTCTCGTTGCTGTAGTTTTTATAGTTGTTGCTGGTTTTCAGTGGATGACAGGTGGGGAAGAGGGTGTGAAAAAAGCAAAATCAACAATCAAAAATGCTATAATTGGACTTATAATCGTCGTGTTCTCTTGGTTCTTCTTTGGTATCGTGATGAATTTGTTATCAGCAGCAAACAAGGGGCTTGAAGGCGGTTCCTAATAAAGTTTGATTCTGTGTTAGTTTGATTTTTTCGATAATCAAATATAAACCCCTTCTTCATTGGAGGGTTTTTTGTTGCCCTTGACAATTTTGGTATTTATATGGTTACATGTTTTTATACAAGTATTAATTTGGTAAATTATGTCACAAAAATATAGGGCGAATATGAATATAGGGCGGATATTAAGCGTGTTTTTCAGTTTATTATTGGCCTTTACCTTTATTGCAACTCCTGTAATTTCAGCTCCTGAGAGTGGTTACAATACAATAGGACTGTATATTGCTAGAATCAAGAAAGGCAATACTGGTGATTTTGAACCTGTACAAAAAGTTAGGTTTAATAATTACAAATATACAGATACTCTTACATTGGATGATGAAATTAGATACTCATGGAAAGGGGCTGCTCTAGACCTATCTTATAAAACTAATCCAACATGGGGAGGTGGATACCTCAAAGTTTATTTAAATGATGATTCCAAATCTACTAATCATATCATAGACTATGGCTCTAGCCCTTTACCTGTTTCAAAATTAGCTAGTAAGCTTACAGCAGGTCAAAATACTATTTTAATGGTTTATTGTGACAAGTCAGGTTGCCCTTCAGTTCCATCTACAAAAGTTGCGTTTACATTTGATTACAAACCTGATAGCGAAGCTCCTATATTAGAAGTTGTTTCTCCATCAGAGGGTGCGGTTCTTGCCCTTGGTATTGATAGGCAGTTTGTGCTAAAATTACAAAATTTTGGATTAGAATCACAATCTAGTAATCAGTCAAATAAAGGTAAGATGAATATATATTATAACTCTGTAAAATCAGATAATCTTATTGGAACAGTTGCTTCTAGCACAGATGGTTCTGATTATTCACAGGTTGTGTTTAATACTGCCGATTACGATAAATTTGCGCAAATCCCTGATAGTTTAGATACAAAATTAATATTTGTTTTAACAAAGACTGATGGAGAGCTAACAGATTTTCGCACAGAGTTAAAGATAAAGACTAATTACGAAGGCAGTATAGATGCAGGTCTTCCTCGTGTTACAATTGTAGAGCCAAATAAAGAACAGTCTAATTTGGATATTACGATGGATACAGAGTTTCAAATTCAGGTAGATAATTTTGAATTGCTAAGCAAGTTTGACAGTTCTGTTATAGAGGACGGCAAGGGGTATATGCAAATACGAATTGATGGTGATCCTATCAAAGATATATATGGTAAAAACTCTTTCACACTAAAAGAGCTTGGTGTTAATCTTGCAGGATCTATAACTGTTGAGATCAATTTAACAGACAAAAACTATGTTAGACTTATCCCAGATGCTTCTGATAAAATCACAGTAAATCTAAAAAATCCAAACTACAATCCAAACGGAAACACATCACAAAACTCCATCACTGGGGAAGGCGAGGAGTTGGAAAGCAACTCTTGGAGGCTTATAATAATGGTTCTAACTGTTGCTCTTATACTTGGAAGTATTGCAATTCTAATAACAAAAGGTTAATCTATGAAGCAGGTATTATTAGCGACGCATAACAAATCAAAAATAGCTCGTTATAAAAAAATAAAGTTATCAAAAGGTGTTGAGTTTGTAACCGCAGCTGAGCTTGGTGTTATTATTGCTGATATATCCGAAACTGGCAGTGATGAATGGGAGAATGCAAAGTTAAAGGCAAGGGGGTTTTATGATTATTCTTCTGTAATTTCTGTCTCTCAAGACACGGGACTTTACATAAACGGTCTACCAGATAGTGAACAACCAGCCAAACTTGTCAAAAGAATTGCAGGAGTTTTTGATAACGATTCTCAGCAAGCTGTTTTCGATAAAATGGTAAAGTATTATACAGATATTGCCAAAAGGTTTGGTGGTGAAGTGGATGCTTATTTTTTAGATATATACTGTTTATACGATGGGTCTAAATTTTACAAAGCAGAGGCAAAGAGGCCTATAATAATAACTACAAACCTGCATCATAAAAAAGATCTTAACTTTCCGTTATGCAATTTTTACAAAGCTGGTACTTCAGGTAAGTATTACCATGATTTGACAGATTTTGAGATGGAGTCTTTTTTAGAAATCAGCACTACTGCTATGAGACAGCTAATTGAAGATTATTTTAAGGTATAGTTTGTTTGATTGCTTATAATATATTTTTCATTTTCATGCAGCAAGTGTTAGAATTACTAGAGACAGTTTTATTTTATTTACAGATTATCAAAAATAAAATTAGTAGGAAGAACAACTGTTTATTGTAACAATTGCCAACAATAGTATTTTCCAAAACCTCTCAGATCTTGACATTATTTAGAAAATAGGGGTTAGTTGTTTTTATAATAAATAAAAGATATGGTTGATAATTTTAATTTTAAGTTAACAGAAGAGTATTGGCAAAATACTTGGTATTCTAATAATATATACAAAGCACAAGATAATGATTCTTCGCGTGAAAAAAAATATATTTTAACAGAATTTCCATTTCCAAGTGGAGCTAGTTTACACGTTGGTCATGTTTTTCGTTATACAGTGCCAGATGTTTACTCTCGTTATCTTAGGATGAAGGGTTTTAATGTTCTTTTTCCTATGGGATACGATGCTTTTGGGTTGCCAACAGAAGAAAGGGCAAGAAAAGATGGTAAAAATCCAACTGTAACAACAGAACAGAATATTGCAAGTATACGCAAGAATTTGCAACAAATGGGTTATAGCTTTGACTGGGATAGGGAATTTTCTACAACAGATCCGGAATATTATAAGTGGACTCAGTGGATTTTTGGAGAGATGTTTAAAGCTGGTTTAGTAAAACAGCAAGAGGTTGAGCTGTGGTGGTGTCCAAAACTATCAACAGTTCTTTCCAATGAAGAAGTAATTGACGATCCCAAAGGCAGTGGTGTCAAAGTTAGTGAAAGGGGTGATCATCCAGTAGAAAAGAGAAAGATGAGTCAGTGGATTATCAAGATTACAGAATATGCCGAAAAGTTACTAGAAGGGTTGGATACAGTGCAGTGGCCAGAATATATAAAAGAAATGCAACGCAACTGGATAGGCAAGTCAGTAGGCTGTGAAGTTAAGTGGGGAATTGAAGATTCTGATGTTTTGTTAAAAACTTTTACAACTCGTGTTGATACTCTCCCAGCTGTTAGTTTTGTTGCTCTTGCTCCAGAGAGCGACTTGATATCAAAAATTGTTTCAGAAGAACAAAAACAAAAAGTAGTTGATTATATTACTCTGGTTAAGGGTAAAAGCGAAAGAGATCGTCAGATTGGTAAAGATAAAACTGGTATTTTTACGGGTTCGTTTGCTGTTAATCCTCTAACTGGTCAGAAGGTTGAAATTTGGGTTGCTGATTATGTTCTTTCTGGATATGGGACTGGTATTGTAATGGGTGTGGCTGGTCACGATGAAAGAGATTATCAATTTGCAATCGAGATGGGATTGCCTATTAGATACAATATTAAGCCCAAGTCTAGTAATGAAGATCTTGCAAAAGATTGTGCGTATTTAGGAGATGGAGTTTTATTCAATTCAGGAGAGTTTGATGGAGTTAGGTGGCAAATTGCAAAGGATCAGATAACTTTGAAAGCTGAAAAAGAAAACTGGGGTGAATCTAAAATTAATTATAAATTCCGTGATTGGGTTTTTAGTCGTCAAAGATACTGGGGCGAGCCTTTTCCATTTGAGTACTTGAAGGTAAATAATTCAACAAGTTTGGATCAAACTGTTACAGAGGTTGATGGAGAGAAATATTTTGTTACACTATTGCCTGTAGATAAACTTCCTTTAGAATTGCCAAAAGTTGATGATTACGAACCCTCTAATGATGGACAATCTCCTCTGGCAAAAACTGACTGGATAGATATAAAAGATAAAAGTGGCTCTGTTATTGGAAAGCACGAATCCGATACAATGCCTAATTGGGCAGGATCAAGCTGGTATTATTTGCGTTACACAGATCCAAAGAATAATTTTGAGTTCGCTTCACAACAAAATTTGAAATACTGGCTTCCTGTTGATCATTATTTTGGAGGTAGTGAGCACACAACTCTTCATTTATTATATTCTCGTTTTTGGCATAGATTTTTATATGATCAAGGTCATGTACCAACAGCAGAGCCATATTTTAAAAGAACAAACGGAGGTATATTGCTAGCTGAAGATGGAACAAAGATGAGCAAATCTAAGGGAAATGTAATCAATCCCGCAGAAAAAGTTGAGGAGGTTGGCTCTGATGCTTTGCGTTTGTATATAAACTTTATTGGACCATATAATGCTACTGTGGCATGGCAAGAGGGCGGCTTGAAGGCATGCAAAAAACTTGTAGATTCAATCTGGGGGTTACAGTTTAGTGTGAGCAAAAAAGCAGATGACACAAAGCTAGTTTCTGCATATCATAAAATGATTAGGAATATAAACAACAATATTGAAAATCTAAAAACCAATGTTGCCATTGCTGAGATAATGACTTTCACCAACCTATTAAAAGAGGTAGAGTCAATCCCATCTAATATTTGGTCTGGTTTTATCAGGGTTATTGCGCCGTTTGCCCCTCATATCACTGAAGAGCTTTGGTACGCTTTTAATAACTTTGATAAAAAAGATTGTTCCAAGTCAATACATTTAAGTGCTTGGCCAGATTTTGATCCTGAGCTATGTGTGGATAGTATGGTTACGATTGCAGTTCAGGTTAATGGTAAAATCCGTGCAGAATTTGATATAAACAGAGATTCTGATGACGAAATAGTTTTAGCAAAAGCAAAGGATTCTGTAAAAAAATGGTTAGTTGATAAAGAAGAAAAATTTATAAAAGTTGTTAAAAATAAGTTAGTTACAATCGCAGTCAAATAATTAGAATGTCTGAATTGATAAACTTGTTCGAAATTGATTTTTCTTTTGACAAAAAAGTAATACTTGATCAAATATCCTTTAGCGCTAGGAGAGGGCAGGTTATTGGTGTGGTTGGTAAAAATGGTGCGGGGAAAACAACTTTGCTCAATATCATAGCTGGTGTTTTTGAACAAGACTCTGGAAGGATAACAAAACCAAATGATACTAGAATTGGATTTTTACCACAGCATTTTCATCTAGATAATAGTAAAACGGTTTGGGAGAATATATTATCTGTAGATTTTTTTGACAAAAAAGATATTACGTATGATATAGAAGATGGCGTTAATGATCTGATGAAAGAGCTTAACTGTCCAGAAAAGAACCTTTTGGTAAAGAGTTTATCTGGTGGTCAGAAGCGTAGGGTTGCACTTGCAATGGCGCTTGTTAATAAACCAGATATTTTAATATTAGATGAGCCTACCAATCATCTAGATTTGGAATCAATCGAACACCTCGAAAGGCTTGTCAAAGAGTTTGTAGGGTCTGTTATTTTGGTCTCTCATGATAGGTATTTTTTGGATAATGTAACAACCAATATATTGGAGGTTTATCAGAAAAAAGTGTATATGCACAATGGTGGGTATTCGGATTATCTGCAATCAAAGAATATCAGATTAGATATTTTAGAAAAAACAGATGAAAGGCGAAAGCAGTTTCTGGTGAGAGAAAAAGAGTGGGTTAATGCCGGCGTGAAAGCTAGAGAAACAAAAAACAAGGGTCGGCTTCGTGCTTATCATGAGTTAGATGATATAGATGACTTTTATAGAGAAAAAGAAGTTAAGGATATTGTTCCTCCGGCTACAAAACTAGGAAATAAAATAATTAATTTTGAAGATGTTGAAGTAAAAACTCCAAACGGCAAGTTAGTTATTTCCAACTTTACCCTCGCGTTTGAAAAAGGTATGAAAATAGGGCTTCTTGGAAAAAATGGAGTAGGCAAGACTACTTTGTTAAAAACTTTCGTCGGAGAGTATTCAGATTTTACTGGGAAAGTTGACAGAGGTCTGAAGACAAAATTTAATTATCTTGATCAGGAAAAAGACAATTTAGATGAAAACAGAACAGTATATCAAGAGGTTGCCAATGAGAGGGAGAAAGTTAGTTTTGGTGACCGGTTGATAAATGCTCGTGGGTATCTACGCAGGTTTTTATTTGTTGGTGACGATGTTCACAAGCATGTTAGTTTGCTATCAGGTGGAGAAAAAACTAGAGTGTTATTAGCCAAAATTCTCAAAAATGGTGGTAATTTTTTGATATTAGATGAGCCTACCAATGATCTTGACCTTAGTACTTTAGGTGTTCTTGAGAGGTCTATTCAGCATTTTGATGGTTGTTCAATTGTGGTTTCTCATGA
>JAOZKL010000017.1 GCA_029935375.1 Patescibacteria group bacterium
CTTTTTAGATATTTTTTTGGAAGGAAGTATCTTTGATCATCTTTTTGATCAGGATTCAGGTCAATATCAAAGAGAAACAATGAGTTTGTATACCCTGTGTTGTCACTGAAATTTGCAGAGGAAGATTGTTTTTTGATAATGTTGTTTTCAATTTCCTTTATGACATCAAAGTTAGGGTCTACAAGTCTTTTTAATTTCTTTTTTAATAGATTGTTGTTACCAATATTATGCGCTAGTTCTAGTGCTAGTCCAAGGTGGCTTCCTACACTTCCTATTTTATCTGGCAAAACTTTAACATCTATTATAACTTCTTCTGGAAATTTTTCAGGATATATTTGACAGATTGATTTTCCCAAGGCTGTTTCGTCACAATCCAACTCCCATAATCCATAACTAAATTGTGTCTCTAGTATTAGCTCGCTCTGTCCGCAGCACATACCCTCGCTGTTTTCACCTCTCATTTTTCGTGGCGCAACTATCATGCCAGGTAATTTAGCCCCTTCCAAGGCAACTGGAACAATAACACCGTCTACTACATTTGGAGCTGCAGATACAATTTGAACTTTTTTATTATCGCCTATATTTACATCAAAAATTTTTAATTTATCCGCATCGGGATGTAGTCGTACATTTTCTATTTTCCCAGCTACTACTTTTTTATTAAAATAGTCTGTTATTACTTCAAACTCCTCTACTTCAGAAGATTTTGCTGTTATTAGGTCAGAAAGCTCTTGATTGCTATAGTCTGATAAATCTAAATATTCCTCTATCCAAGATCGTAAAAAAAACATAGTTATTAATTAATAATAAGTAATTAATATGAATTTTTGATTTTGTCAATATTTAGATAAAATGCTTGACTAAAACCCCTTAATATTCTAATGCTTTATTTGTTAGTAAAATATTAAATACAGTATATGAAATCAAGAGCAAACGATAATTTTGTAAAACATGTCATTAGTGCGCCTATTATTTTTTCTGCGATTATTCCGTTTATCTTACTAGATTTGTGGGTAGAAGTATATCATCGTACTTGCTTTCCTTTGTATGGGATGAAATATGTTGATAGATCAAAGTATATAAAAATAGATAGATACAAACTTCCTTATCTTAACGGTGTTGAGAAGGTAAATTGTACCTATTGTGGATATGGTAATGGACTGATGGCCTATATTAGTGAAATAGTTGCCAGAACTGAAGAGTATTGGTGTGGCATAAAGCACAGTGGTGATAATAATTTTGAAGAGCCAGGGCATCACAGTCGATTAGGTTTTGTAGAATATGAAGATGAAACAGCCTTCGTTGATAAATATATACAAAAAGATAGGGTGAAATAAACTACCCTTGACAAAAATCATAACATCTGTTTGATTATACTTTGTATTAGTAAGAAATATTGATATGAGTGAGACAAAAGAAAAATATTTTTATGGAGTAGGGCGTAGAAAGCGATCTACCGCAAGAGCCAAGATTTATCCGGGCAAAAAAGAAGTTGTTATTAACGTCAACGGGAAACCTGTTAGGGAGTATTTCGCTGATTATTATGCACGAGTTCTAGATAATATGCTATCTTTAGCTGGTGTTAAAGAAGGTGTTATTAACATATTTGTTAGAGGTGGTGGTGTAAAAGGTCAGGCTGAAGCAGCTAGACTAGCTATTGCCAAAGCATTGGTAGTGCAGGATGATTCTATAAAACCGGTTTTGAGGTTGCATGGTTTTTTGACTACAGATATCAGAAAAGTATTGGCTAAGCGTCCAGGATTGCGAAAGGCTCGTAAGAGTGAACAGTGGTCAAAGCGTTAATATCAAGAAATAATAAAATAATAAGATTATGGCACATAAATTAGCTGGTGGTAGTACCAAAAATGGAAGAGATTCGAAATCAAAGCGATTGGGTGTGAAGCGTTTTGGAAGTCAGAAAGTAAATTCTGGTGAAATACTAGTTCGTCAACGAGGTACAAAATATCATGCTGGTGAAGGCGTAAAAAGAACAGCAGATGATACTTTAATTTCTATAAAAGAAGGTGATGTTGCATTTACAAAGAAGAAGGTAAGAGGGTTTACAGGTAATTTCAATAAAAGAGTTTTTGTTTCTGTAAAATAATATAATTAAGAATTAATATAATAATATGGCTGTTCCAAAGAAGAAAACATCAAAGAAGAGACAGAGAGATAGAAGAAGTCAGGCTCATGGCAAGGCTGTTGTTCGGGAGTCTGCTGTTTGCAGTAATTGTAGTGCTAAAGTTATGCCGCATAGGATTTGTCCAACTTGTGGTTACTATAAAGGTCGTAAGATTATTGCAAAGTTAGTATAATATTTTATCAATCGAATCCGTGTTTAACACGGTTTTTATATTTTACATAGGTTGCCAATTTCAAATAATAATAATATAATCTAGTTACATGTGGGATAAGTTTTTTAGAGCAGCGATGGTTAACACAGTCTATCAGGATATATTTTGGAAAAATATTGAGATTGTTAATGAGATAGATACTGACTTTATAGTAGAGCAGATGAAGAAAAATCTTTCTGAAAAATCACTAGAATCGTTTAATGTTGATACCAAACAATTAGATGAAAAACTTGTTGAATGTGAGGCTAATTATACTGAGCATAAGAAATTTCTACTAAAATATCTTGAGGGGTGGTATAAAACATATGATATAGTTAAAGCAATTTTGTTTGTGTTTTTAATAGAGCGTATGGATGCAGAATCTAAAGGCTTGGATATTGGAGATGTTGTTGGTAAGTACATAAAACTAACACAAGATATCGTTGGTGGTAAGAGCACTTCATTGGTTCATGCTATACTTAGTAAGATAACTGGTGGAGAAGACTTGAAAAAAGCAGAGTCTGCTACTGTTGAGCAAAAATAACTTTATATTTAAGGTTGTTGTTTTTTTATCTAGAAAATTAGTATATTTAGTTTTAATATTTTTTATAATGGATGGTCAAAAAAGTTTTAAAAAACAACGATATACATCAGAAGATGTTACCAGTTTTTCGTTACTTTCTGGTAATAAAGTTTATATTCGTAATTTTTTTGGTGTCAATTCAGAGGCTATTAGTAGCTTAATGGATCAAGCTAGGATTAATTCTCTTGTTTACTTGCAAAGAAACAGCCTTGGACAAACCCTTAGTATATTCGAGGAAAACAATCTTTTTGTTGCATTAAAAGAAATTGAAACCTCTTTAAAACTAAAAAAGTTTCCACAAAAAATGGAGTGTTATGATATTTCCCACTTATCTGGTTCTATGGTATATGGTTCTATGGTAGTGTTTGTAAACGGAAAGCCTGTTAAGAAGTTGTATAGACTTTTTAAAACGAAGGAACGCAATGATGACTTTGCAAATTTAATGGAAGTTCTTCAGCGTAGGTTTGACAGAGGGTTAAAATGGGCGATAGCAAACAAAACTGCTTCGTATAATAATGCAAGCTTAAAAGATTTGTCAGCATGGCAAGTGCCAGATTTATTAGTAATAGACGGAGGGAAGGGTCAGTTAAGTTCCGTTGAAAAGGTTTTAGATAGATATAAAAAACTTTTTGAAAAGAATGGAATTATTTTTGATACAGAACTGTGTTCACTGGCAAAGAAAGAGGAGGTTGTTTTCAGGCCTGGTAGCTCATCAGGAGTTTTGTTTGATAATCAAGCTAAACTTTTATTTCAAAGGATAAGAGATGAAGCTCATAGATTTGCAATTACAAATAATCGACAAGCAAGGCTTAGGAGAGTAAGGAAAAGTGAGTTAGATCAGATAGCTGGCATTGGGCCAAAAACAAAACAAAAGTTGTTAGAGGTCTTCAAATCAACTAAGAATATTGTGGAAAGTCTGTATAATAACCAGCAACTAGTCTTTGACCTTGTTGGCAAGTCTATAACAAATAAGTTAAAAAAACACTTTGGTATAATGAAATAATGCAATCTGTGGATAACTACTTATGCACAAACGGTGTTGTTTTTATTTTTCAATATCTTTTTTCCTGCTTCAACTTCAGGTTTATATGATTAAATAGGCTTTTTATACTTCTGCATAAAAATATCTTTGACATAAGTTAAAATATAGATTATAATTTATATCGTTGAGTTACAAACACAATAATTTTATACCGGTACCAGAGCTATCATAGAAAAGTTAATTATAATAGTTGATTTTTCTATCCATCTTCTACAAGGAATTATATGCCACTCATGTGCTATAATTCAACAAAAACAAAAATTTCTTTTTGCAAAAATAAAAACTAGGAGGGTGGACGTATAGGTCGCATGAGTGCCGAACTGGTTAAAGTAGCATCCCTAACAGGGTATGAAATAACCAAACAAGGGGAGGAACGAGCCACATTTATATAATTTTTAGGGCATTCGCCTCCTCTTTAACATTTCAACTAAATGCAACTACAGGTATATCCTGTAGTTTTTTTATGGCAAAATGATTTGACAATTCTAGATAATTAGTTCGTAATGGCTTCAATATTATGGTTTTATCACAGACATGTAATCCAAAAAGTTTTGAAGATTCTATTTATAAAAAATGGCAAAATGGTTTGGTTGGTTCCCCAGAGGCACAAGCTCTGTCTCAGAAGATTGAAGGTAGTGATACTTTTTCTATTATTATGCCTCCGCCTAATTTAACTGGAGATCTTCATGCTGGACATGCATTTCAACATTATCTGATGGATACATTGACAAGGACTTATCGTCAAAAAGGTTCAAAAACTCTTTGGTATCCTGGAGTTGATCATGCTGGTATTCAGATGGAGGGTGTTATTGGTAAGTTTCTTAAGAAAGAGGGTCGTTCTCGTAAAGAGCTGTCTAATGAAGAGTTCTTAGATTATACCTGGAAAAAAGCAATGGAGTGGAGGGATAATCAACACCAGCAGAGTTCTATACTTGGCGACACCCCTGACTATAGTCGCAGTCTTTTTACGCTAGATGACAGAGCTGTTGATATGGTTAATTTTGCTTTCAACAAATATTGGCAAGATGGTCTTATTTATAAAGGTAGCTATCTTGTAAACTGGTCAGTGGGGTTGCAAACTGCATTATCTGATGTAACCGGAGAGATAGAATATATTACACAAAAAGATGTTTTTATAACATTTGAATATGAAGTAAAGAATTGGCAATTTGAGAAAGAAAATGACTTAAAAGATTTTGCATCTAAGTTCTTAAAACCTGTTTCGAGCTGGCCTCGGGTTCAACTAGGAACTGTTCGTATAGAAACCAAGTTTACAGATGTTGCTATTGCAATGCATCCTACAAAGTATGAAAATTATTTTAACGAAGATATTTTTGATAACTCCAAAGATGGTTTTGATTCAGTAAAAGCAAAAGAAATATTAGACCTAATAAGAAGTAATGATATTTCTATTTTTTATCATTTACCGCCGTTGCAATCACAGCCTCTAAAGCTTGTGTTTTCAGCCAAGGTTGATCCAGATTTTGGAACTGGTGTTGTAAAAATCACCCCAGGGCACGATCAATTTGATTATGATTTATATAATGAAATGGTTGAGAACAGTCTCTTGCCAGCAGGGCAAATCCAAACATGTGTTACTCGCGATGGCAGATTGAGCAAACATTGTAATGAATTCTCTGGTATGGAAGTAAATAGTGCCAGACTTTTGATTATAGAAAAACTTTTGAGAGCTGGTTATATTTCAAAACGAAAAGGTGAGTACACGGGATCTAAAAAAATTGAAGACTTACCTAGTAATTTACAAGATATTAAAAATATTTTTGAATATGATATTGACTGGGACTATGAGCATAATATTGCAATTTGTGAAAGATCCAAGACTCCAATATAGCCTCTGATAAGCGAGGAGCTCTTTCTTAGTTATCACAAGCCTACATCAAACAGATCAAAGACTTTGCAGGAGCTTGGTCTAGAGGGGGCGAAAAAAGTTAATTTTTTTACAAAAGATTTTCAACAACAAGGTATTAATTTTATTGAAAATATTCATGATTGGTGTATTAGTAGAAATTTGACATGGGGACATAAGATGCCAGTTTGGTACAATTTGGATAGTAATCCTAATAAGAAATTTTATACACCGGATACAATAAAAGGAAATGAAGACAAGTTTGTAATACAAGCTGATAAACCATCACGTGGGGGTAATTGGATTAGGGAAGAAAAGATTTTAGACACATGGTTTAGTTCTAGTTTATGGCCGTTAACTACTTTGAACTTCCACGATTATGTTAATGGTATCAAAGATACTGATTTTGAAACATACTATCCAACACAAGTTATGACCACAGCTAAAGAGATTTTTTATCTTTGGATTTGTAGAATGATTGTTCTTGGTATGTATTTTGCTGATGATATTCCATTTCAAAATGTAGTTATAACACCAACTATTTTGGATGAGAAGGGTAAAAAGATGAGCAAGTCTCTTGGAAACGGGTTAAAACCATCCGATGCTATAGATAAGTATTCTTCAGATTCGCTTCGCATGGGCATTCTTTCTGGTATGATACCAAACAGAAATATGAAGTTTGGAGGGTCTGTGGCAGATACTATAATGGAGAAATATAGAAACTTTGGAAATAAGGTTTGGAATATAGCAAAGTTTTTTGAATACCAACAAGATCAGGGTGTTGATCTTAATCAAGAGGTTGGTGCAGAACTATCTTCAGCATCACAGTGGATTCTATCTAGATATAAAAGTGTAGAGTCGCAGTTAGAAGATCATCTACAGGATTATGAGTTAGCTCATTCTATCAATGCTATTACTCATTTTACATGGGATGATTTTGCTGGTTGGTATATAGAATATCTTAAAACCGACAAATCTCAACTTGTCTTTGCTCACAAATTATTCAAACAACTTATAGTTACGCTTTCTCCGTTTATGCCATTTGAAGCAGAGGTTTTGTGGGATGAATTTTTCAACGAAAAGGTGTTGCTTGCACACACAATTAAAGATTTTAATTGGTCATCAAATTTTGACACATCAGATAGTTTAGAGTTTGAAGTGATTGCAGATTTTGTTTCTAATATTCGTTCAATAAGGGGGTTGTTCGCAATAGATCCAGCTACAAAAATTGAGATATTTACAACATCAGATAAATTATTAAAATATTCAGAATTTGTAAAACTATTGGCAAAAGCGGATTTAACAAATGAATCGAAAGATGATATATATGTAGTGAGGGAATCTGGCTATGAATATTCATTAGATATAAAAAAATATATAAAAGACATTCCTCTTGAAATTGCTCGTAGCCAGAAAAAAATACTTTCCCTTGAAAAACAATTAACTTCCCTTGAAAAACAATTATCAAATGATAGGTTTATTCAAAACGCAAGTGAGCAAATCATATCTCAGAAAAAAGTTGATTTACTAGAGAGAGAGGTAGAGAGAGATCAACAGTTTAGTAAGATTTTATTCCTGAAAAAATAATAAAAAATATTATGAAAAGTAAAAGAAAGAATACCATTCTTCAACTTTTATTCTTAATTGTATTGTTTGTTGGGATGTTTGCAATAACGGTTGAGGCTATGAATTATTATAAAGTTGATTTTTCCAATCCAGGAGATTCCTACTTTGATAGTAAGATTGTTGCTGAAAGTCAAAATCTAGAACATGATGATGAGGTTGAAAATTATCAACCTACTGTAGTACAAAAAACCCTCTCATTGTTTACCAATCAAAAGCGTATTATTTTAATCTCTGATTATGTTTCGATGTCTGATGATTTATCATTTATTGTATATAGTGATGATTCTATGACAATAAATCCGACGAAGGTCGATATTGGAAGTCATCAGATAGAGTTAATGAATCAGTTTGGTGATAAGATTATATATGAAATAAATATTGTTTTGCCGGAGGTTAGTTTTGACAAGCTAGAAGATTATGTAATAGATGCAATAGGAAGTGAACTTGATAACTACAGGTTAACGCTATATGACCTTAATAGAGAGAGAGGATTTTCTATAAACGGGGAGGTTGTAACACAGCCAGCTAGTATATCCAAAGTTCCTTTTGCTGTGATGGTATTGCAAGATATTGAGAGCGGTAAAATGTCATTCAAACAATTGCTTAACGGTATAAATATAGAGGAGCATTTATCTAGGATGATAAGGGATTCTAATAATGACTCGTTACTGGCTTTTAATACTAATTATGGGTATTATCATAAAGTAAATCCAAGAATTCAAAATGAGCTGGGTATAGAGACCTTAAATTTTTACCCTCACGATGCTAAGACTGATGATACTGCTTTGTTATTTAGAAAAATATACGATGGAGATTATCTGAGTGAGATATATAATAATTATTTGATAAAGTTATTGTCTACTACAGCGCCTCAATGGCAAGATCGTATAACTGCTGGTGTCCCAGATGGCGTGCAAGTTGCTCATAAGATAGGGCAGCTGTATGATGGAGGGAATTATTTTGTTTGGAACGATGCTGGTATTGTATATGGACAATCTACAGATTTTGTTTTGGTGATTATGACCAAGCATGTAGATAAGGTTGAAACAAGTAAAAAAATATCAACTATTACGCAGTTGATTTATAATGAGTTGAACTAGTTTTTTATTTAGTTGCTTTTTCCAGTCTATTTTCAATAGCTTCAGCCAAGCTTGATTTTTCCCAAGATTCGTTTATTAGGTAAGATCTGTCTATATCCATATCGTTTGTTTTTGATAAATTCTTATACAGATTTTTTGCTATTAAGTCTATGCGTTTACGACTACCAAGTTTAATAAGGTGTATTGCACGTCCGGTAAGGTACATCTCTTCGTTTATTTCTTCAATTATTTCATCAGTAGCCAGAACTGCAAATTTTTCTTTACTCCATGCAATTGTTCTCCAGTTTTCAGACAAATAAACTGGTTTATCAGGTGCATAATGTGTGTATTTTTCACCGGGAGTGGTTAGCTTTATTCTAGGGGATTGTTTCTTTTTCTTTTTCTTTATTTTTGTTGGTGAAGACACTTTTATTTTTAGTCCATGCTCTTCAAAAACCTCTTTTAGCTCCTCCTTGCCAATGTATCCAGGTCTTAGTATTTTTATACTTTCAGCTTTTCTACAGTCTATTATTGTAGATTCTAAGCCAATTAGGCACTCTCCACCGTCAACTATTCCATCGATTTTGCTACCAAGGTCTTTCTCTACCATCTCTGGGCTTGTTCCGCTAATTTTACCAGAGGTATTTGCAGATGGGGCAGCTATTGGTCTGTTCAACTCTTCTAATAACTCCAATGTCGTATCGTGTTGAGGGATTCTGCATATTATAGAATCCATACCAGAAGTTGCTGCTTTTAATGGTGAGTCTGAAGGTAGGTCTAGTAAAAAACTTATAGGCCCTGGTGTGAACTCATCTATAAGTACCTCAACATATTCATGTATTTTTGGTACATATTCTCTTATTTGTTCAATATCATAGAAGTGGCAGATAAGAGGGTTGTCTTCGGGGCGATTTTTAGCTTTATATACCTTTGCTATTGCTTTTTGACTCGTGGCTATTGCACCTAGTCCATACACAGTCTCTGTTGGTATTGCAACAATACCATCTTCACTTAGCAATTTTACTGCTTCTTCTATACTAATCATAACAACAAAAAAAGAACCTTAATTTATAATTAATCTTTATAGCAAAAAAAATCAATCTTGTAAATACCATTTTTTTTATTTTTAATGATATGTTATTAGATATTTTACCTCCATAGTAGGTGTTGACAGATTTAATTTTTTATTCTAATTTGTATTATATATATGACTAAAAGAAGTTGGATTATAACAGGGGCTGTGTTTGTAGCGTTGATTTTTGTTGCTATACTTGGGTTTTCAGGTGAGAGCGATAATTCTTCTAATGTAAAAACCATCTGTGTAAATGTTAGTTGTGATACAGATGATTCAGATCAGAGAGTGTTTCGTACTATTTCGGCACATGAGTTTGATAAAAAAATAGACTCAAATGAGAGTATATTAATAGACATGAGAACATCGGATGAACATGAGCAATGGAGAATTGCAGAGTCTGATATTATAGATTTTTATGATACTGACAATCTTAGGAACAGTTTGGAGAAGTTAGATACAACAAAAACATATTTGATATATTGTAATAGTGGAAATCGCAGTGAAGCCACTTTGGAAATGATGAAAGAGATTGGATTTGATAAAGTATATGATTTAAATGGCGGTATTCAAGCTTGGGCAGCCAGTGGCAAGAATGTTATACAATAAACCTTGTATCAAACTGTTTCTTTTATCTGACTAACTTGACAATTTTGCTTTTTCATATTAATTAGTATTTTATATGGATCAGAAACAAAAAGTTACTATAATATACGGGAGTGTAGGTGGCAACACACACTTGGTTGTAGAGAGGGTGTCTACTGAGCTCGGTAAAAATAATATAGAAACAGTTCTTGTTAAAAGTCTTTCTGCAGATGCTTCTAATATAGAAGGTTCTAATCTTGTTATATTTGCAAGCCCTACTTATTACCATGGTCTTCTTGAGGATCATTTTGCAGTTTTCATTTCTAAATTAAAACTAGAAAATATTTCAGGTCTGGATTTTGCTATTATCGGATTGGGTGATAAAAAATATGATTCAGAATATATTACAGAATCTGCTCAGATTTTGGAGGATTTTGTAAACGATAACGGTGGTAACATTGTTATGAACTCACTTAGGATAAATGGGTATCCTCTTGCTAAAGAAAAACTGATTACCCGCTGGGCTCAAAAACTTGCAAAAAAAATAAATCAAGAATAATATGTCAAAAAGATTGGTTATAAAAGTCTCTGGAGAAAGCGGTCGTGGGATTGTATCTAGTGGAAGTATAATAATGAAATCCCTCAAAAGAGTTGGGTATTTTATTACTGCGGATAGGGAGTACCCATCGCTAATTCAAGGAGGTTGTGCAAATTATCAGATAAATATTTCCAATAAGCAGATTTTTGGATTTTCTAAGAATATTGATATTGCAATAGGTCTTGATAGTATAGGGCTAAAAGATGCGATAGAATCTGTACGAGAAGGTGGCATTATAATTCATGGCTATGAAAGATGGGAGAGGGGTTTTAAAGGCCTTGAAGAAGTTGCAAAAAGCAGAAATCTAAAGGTGGTATATATACCAGCTCTTAGTGTCGCTAAGGAACAAGGAGGTGGGTATCGTTTTGTGAACACTGTTTTACTTGGACTGCTTTGGAAAGTTTTAGGGCTAGATTTCGAGACAGTCAAAGACCAAGTCAAAGACACCTTTGGCTCTCGTCCACAATGGCTTGATATTAACTTTGCATGTTTAAAAGCTGGTTTTGATTTTATTGATAAGCCTCTTTTAAAAATCCCATTTCAGCCTAGCAATCAAGTTGCTGATACAATGTTGATAGATGGTAATACAGCATTATCAATTGGTGCTATTCATGCTGGTATGAGCTGTTTTTATGCATATCCAATGTCTCCTGCAAGTTCTATCCTTACATATATAGCAAAAACGGCTAAAGATACAAATATATTAGTAAAGCAGGCAGAAGATGAGATTACTGCAATGCAGATGGTGATAGGTTCTATGCATATGGGCGCGAGATCTATGACTGCTACATCTGGAGGAGGCTTCGACTTAATGACTGAAACTATTTCTCTTGCCGGTATTACAGAAACTCCAGCTGTTGTTGTTATTGCTCAGAGACCTGGTCCTGGAACTGGCTTGCCAACATGGACAGGTCAGGGTGATTTGGACCTTGCTATTTACTCAGGACATGGAGAATATGGTAAGATAGTTGTTAGTTGTAGTAACCCAACAAGTTGTTTTGAAAATATTCAACATAGTTTTAATCTTGCAGAAAAATTTCAAGTTCCTGTTATTGTTTTAACAGAGAAGATGATTGCAGAGAATACACAAACAGTTCCTGCTTTTGATCAAAATATCATACCTATAGAAAGAGGGTTGGTTGAAGGTGATAATTTAAAAGTGTTGAATCAGTCAGATAGATTTAAAAAAACTGATAGTGGAATTTCTAAACGCTGGTTACCAGGATCTTCTGAGACAATTTATTTTGCAAATGGAGATGAGCATAAAGAAGATGGGACTCTTGATGAAAGTGTTGATGCCGATCAGATGATAGCCAAGCGTGTTCGTAAATTGGATACAATTAGAGAGTCATTATTAGATCCTATTGTATATGGAGCTAAGAAGGGTGCAGATATTTCATTTGTTGGTTGGGGTGGAACCAGAAATGTCATGATTGATGTAATTTTTCAAATGAAATCCAGTGGGGTCAGTGTTAATTATATTCATTTTGATTTTGTCTATCCATTAAAAACCAATATTCTAAAAGATTTCTTTAAAGAAAATAAGAAAGTTTGCTTGATAGAAGGCAATGTAACTGGTCAACTTGGAGGATTGATCCAGAAAAACACTGACTTGAAGTTTGCTGCAGAGTTGTTGAAATACAATGGAAGGCCGTTTTTGATAGAAGATGTTGTAGATTTTATACGAAGTAGTCTAAAATAATTTTTAGCAAGCAAGTCTTTTGATTTTCTCTTTCCTCTTGATTTATACAAAAATTAGGAGAATTTCTTGTTAGCAACCAAAAAAAATGATTGACAAGATTGAAAGTGTTAGTTATAATTAATTTGCGAGCTCATAGAAGCTTTTTGGTTTGAAAAAATCAATTGTTTCTAAATTTTTAATTATAAAATAAAATAAATCGCAATATGGTAAATAAATTAACAAAAGTAAGTGCAGCGCTATCACTAGTTGCTGTTGCTGGAATGACTTTGGCTTCTACTGCAGTTTCTGCTGCTGGTGTTGCTATAACTGTCACTCCAAGTGCCGTGCAGGAATCTACTGCTGGTAATGTAACTCTTGCATATACTCCTTCTAGCGCCTTGGCTGACGGTGATGTAATCACTGTAAGTCTTGATACTGGATATGCTGGGTCAGATGCAATTACAGATCTAAATGTTACTGTTGAAGGAATTGCTCCTACAACTGTTGTAAACACAACAGATGGAACAGCTGAAATCACAATTAACGGTGCTATAGTTACAGCTGCTGCTGGAGATGTTGATGTTGTCTTTACAGGACTAACAACTCCCGCTGTTACAGGTAATTACGCATTATTTGTAATGAGTACAGGTGGTGACTATGGTGCTAACTTCCAATACGTTGGAACAGATGCAACAGAATCTCAAAATGTACATGTACATGCTTTGATCCCTTTGACTCTTTCATTCTTAATCGCTGAATCAGCTAATGGTACAGTTGCAACTAATGATTGTCATTTAACTGTTGGTGGAAATGGTGTTGGTGCTGATCCAACAACTTCTTCATTAAGTACTTGTGACTACCGTTTGGTAGTTTCTACAAATGCTCAGAACGGTTATGTAATTAACTACCAAGTTGATGCTGCCTTCACAAACGGTACTCACACTATGACTGCTGGTGATAAGACTGGTGTAGTTACTGCTGGTACTGAAGAGTATGGTGTTATCGTTGATGCTGGATCTGCAACTTCTACTGCTGTTCCAACTATAGGTGGTGATATGGATGCAGCTAATGCTGTGTCTTACGAGTCTACTGGTGATGTTTTAGTTCTTACTGTAGCTGGTCCTAACGATGCTACTGCAGATGAGGTTGTTAACTCAGCAAAGGTTACTCATCAGTTGGCTATCTCACCTGAGACACCATCTGGTTACTACGAACAAGTAGTTACATATACAGTTACTCCTACTTTCTAGTTTTACACTAATTGCGTTTTATCTGGACTTTCTACATTTCTATGAGCTCGAAAAAAGTAGAAACAGTAAGATAAATTAGTAATTAATTGTACAAATTATATAACAGAAGTAGATGTTTGACCCCGAAAGGGGTCTTTTATAATGTTCAAAATATTGACAATTATACAATTTTGATACAACATCATCAATATGATAAAACGAGAGGACATAGAGATACTGGCCCCAGCTGGATCTCCACAGAGTTTGCAGGCTGCAATAAATGCTGGTTGTGATGCGGTATACTTTGGTGTGAAGGAATTAAATATGAGATCTTCATCACACAAATTTGATTTAGATGATTTAAATACGATTACAAAACAGTGTCACTCCGCAGGTGTTAAGTGTTATCTAGCTCTTAATGTTTTGGTTTATGACAATGAGTTAGAAAAAATGCATAAGGTCATAGATGCCGTAAAGAAGTCTGAAGTTGATGCTGTAATCTCTTTTGATTTTTCTGTTATCAAGTATGCAAGATCTATTGGCGTGGAAGTCCACATTTCTACACAACATTCTATATCTAATATAGGTGCTGTAGAGTTTTTTAGTCAATGGGCTGATAGGTTAGTGCTTGCAAGAGAGCTAACTTTAGAGCAAATAAAATTCATTACCAATGAGATAAAAAATCGTAAAATATGTGGACCAAAAGGAGAGCTGGTTCAGATTGAAGCGTTTGTTCATGGTGCCATGTGTGTGTCTGTGAGCGGTCGTTGCGGAATGAGTTTATATATGCATAATTCTTCTGCAAACAGGGGTCAGTGTTCTCAACCTTGTCGTCGTTCTTATACTGTAACAGACAAAGCAACAGGAAAGGCTCTAGAAATTGATAATGAATATGTAATGAGTCCAGAAGACTTGTGTACAATTGGAGCTCTTGATGAAATTATTGCATCTGGCGTTGTGTCACTTAAAATAGAGGGCAGGGGTCGTTCACCTGAATATGTAGACAAGGCCGTTTCTATTTATAAGGAAGCTGTAGATTCTATTTTTGAAAAAGATTATACTGATAAAAAAATTGAAAAATGGAATGAAGGGCTAGATACTGTATTTCATCGTGGGTTAAGCGATGGGTTTTATCGTGGAAAGGCTTTCAAATATTGGGCTGGAGTTGCTGGAAGCAGAGCGAAAGAGAAAAAAGAATTACTTGGTATCGTCAATAGATATTATCCTAAGATAAAAGTTGCAGAAATTACTATGCAATCTGGAGAGTTGAGTGACAATGAAGAGGTGATTTTTATTGGAGTTAAGACTGGAGTAGTTCGTCAAAAGGTGGTAGATATGCATGTAGCTGGAAAGCAAAAATCAAACTCAGTAAAATCTGATGAAGTAACTTTTGCTGTGGATAAGAAGGTTAGGGCTGGTGATAAAGTTTACAAGGTAGTGTTAAATGATCCAATGAAGGCAAGGAAAGCAACTCAACAATAGTTTATTGAAAACTTTTGATTATTTCTGAAATATCCTTTTGTTTTACTTCGTCTACTGGATTTGAGTTTACGTTTCTATATGTTTGCATATCATTGTAGTCTAACTTCTCTTTATTTTCATATAACAACCCCGTAGCTAAAAAATCTTTTTTCTCTACTATTTCTCTTGCTGTTGAAATATTTGCCCTGTCATATCCTTCGATATTTTTTATATCTTTAAGCATTTCATTATACCAAGAGTCTGTTGTTTGTTTATTATAGGTTGGGCATGATTGAAAAACTTCGATAAATGCAAAACCTTTGTGTTGTAGTCCTTTCTGTATTAAACTTGTTAATTGTTCAGTATCTCCACTAAAAGATCTTGCTACAAAGCTTGGGTTGCAGTTTAGTGCTAGTTGGCATGCATTTATCGGCTCCAAGAAAGCTCCGTTTGGAGTTCCGTTCATGTTTCTTCCAACTCTAGTTGCTGCTGATGCTTGCCCTGTGGTCAATCCATAGTTTTCATTATTGTGTAGAATAAAAACCATATTGTAGTTATTTCTAATTCCGTGTATAAAATGATTAATACCTTCAGATAGCGTTGCTCCATCTCCAGCCATTGCAATTATTGGCATATTTTGATTGGCTAGTGCCATGCCAGATGCTAATGGAATTACTCGCCCATGTAGTCCATGAAATGTATTTGTCATTATCTTATCTGACGCGTTACCACTGCATCCTATATCAAAGGTCAATGCAACTTGATGTGGTTTATATCCTTCTAATACTAAAGCTCTAGTTATAGAGTTTAATATCCCATAGTTCCCACAGCCACTGCACCAAGTATGTTTTTGACCTGTTTCGTATGAAAGAAACTCTTTTACTTTTTCAGATAAGTTTTGTATTTGAGACATATAGATAAAATTAATAATACAACTAATTGTCATATATTGAAAATTGTCAACTGGTTTGATTTTTTTTATCCAACAACAAACCCCTTAATAAAAAGAGGCGGTTGTTTGTTTTCTAACTTACTGTTTATACAACATTTCGTTTTCCAACTTTTTTCTTTGAAGTGTTTTTATTCTTCTTCACCGATTGTTTGTGTAGGTAATATACTGTTGAAAGTGAAAGTATTATTATTATAATAACTATTATTGTTTTCCATGGGAAAAACTTTGCCTC
>JAOZKL010000112.1 GCA_029935375.1 Patescibacteria group bacterium
CCTGCAAAAGCATTTGATTCTGGATATGGTAACTGGAACCTACCTAATACTAAATACGTAGTATCAGGAGACTTCAACAATGACGGCTATTCAGACATATCAGCAATGTATGATTATGGAAACGGTAGAATGGCACTGTGGAACTTTATTGTATTTAACGAATAGTGTAATTTAGCTCATGCTAGGTGTTGGGTAAACTAAACACAATTACCAAGGGTTTAGGCTCTTGGTTTTTTGTTTGTAGTTGACAAAAATGATTTATTTTATCATTTTATCATTATAAAAAATATTTCTTATGCGTTTAACAAAATTATTAACAGTATTATCTTTTATTGGAATTGGGGGTTTTCTATTTTCATCTATCCCAGTTTTAGCTATTCAACCAAGCTCTGCCGAAAACATTGCTAATGAGATTATATATCTGACAAACATTGAGAGGCAAAATAATGGAGACTTGCCACCGCTTAAGCAACAGCAAAATTTGACAAATGCTGCGATGTGGTACTCCCAATATATGGCGGATAATAATTGGTTTGATCATAATGAGCCAAATGGTAGAACGCCGTTTGAGAGAATGACATATTTTGGCTATGACTGGTTTGTAGCAGGTGAAAACATAGCGGCGGGATATTCTACAGCTGATCAGGTTGTAACTGGATGGATGGAGTCAGAGGGGCATCGTGCAAATATTCTTACAGAATCATTTTGTGAGATTGGAGTTGGCTATGGTTATAACAGTTCTTCAGATTATCGTCGTTATTATGCACAAAATTTTGGATGTCAAAATGGTGTTTATCCAGTAGTCATAAATCGGGAAGCTCAGGAAACAAATGCAACCATAGTAGAATTATATATTTATGGTGAACAGTGGGCTTCTGAAATGAGGATCTCGAATGATAATCAGAACTGGACAGATTGGATGGCTTTTTCTTCATTACACTCTTGGGGATTGTCTGGTGGTAGTGGAGAGAAGACTGTTTACGTGCAACTAAAAAATGAGATGGGCAGTGTAAAAGAGTCTCAAGATACTATTGTGAGGACAAATGTAAAACCTGCTATAACCGATTTTAGTTCATCGCAAAGTGTGTATGTACAGGGTAGTGAAGCTATCGAGCTTACTCTAACAGCTACAGATTCTGATGGTGATATTGTATTAATGCAAATATACCAACAAGGTCTGAATGATCCGATTTATTCTACCACTTCAGAGGATAGTATTGTTCATACTATGGATTTGAGTATGGAAGAAGGCGTGTATAACTTTTTTGCCAAAGCAGTGGACGATGCAGGGGAGCTAAAATATTCTGAATTAATTACAGTTAGTGTGGTAAATCAGCCTCCAGTTGTATTAATTTTAAGTCCAGAGGATTCAGCTAATTTTTCTTATAATGAAGAAATTTCAATATCAGTTTCTGCAATGGATGAAGATGGAGAGCTCTCAAAAGTAGAATTCTATGACGGAGCAACACTATTAGGAGTAGACTTGGAAGGTG
>JAOZKL010000113.1 GCA_029935375.1 Patescibacteria group bacterium
GGAGGTTGGCTTAGAAGCAGCCATCCTTTAAAGAAAGCGTAATAGCTCACTGGTCAAGTGATTTTGCATCGACAATGTACGGGGCTAAGATATGCACCGAAAACACGGGTTGGTATTATTTAGTAATATCAGCGGTAAGCGAGCGTTCCTGGCGGGCTGAAGCAGAAGGGGAAACCCACTGTGGACTACCAGGAAGTGAGAATGTCAGAATTAGTAACAAATGATGTAAGATGAAAAATCTTACCACCGAAAATCCAAGATTTCCTACGCCACGATATTCGTCGTAGGGTTAGTCGGGCCTTAGGGGCGTTTCTAACGGAGCGTTCTGATGGACACACGGTTAATATTCCGTGACCAGGTATAGATGTGATGGAGTGACGCAATTTGATAACTTTAGCGGTTTATGGCTATTGCCGTTGAAACTGTGTTAGGCAGATATTATAAGTAGAAAATCTATTTATAGTCGTGGACGTTCCTTTTAGGAAAAGGTCGCACTGTTGAGACTGATCAGAATCCTCTTTTGAGGAAACTAGAGTGAATCAAGTTGCCAAGAAAAACTTCTAAACTTAGTTTATATCTGTCCGTATCTCAAACCAACAAAGGTGGATGAGGAGAGAATCCTAAGGTGAACGGGAGAATAATAGGTTAGGGAACTCGGCAAAATAACGACCGTAACTTCGGGATAAGGTCTGCCTGTCTTAGTACAGGCTGCAACAAAAGAGCGTTGGTGACTGTTTAACAAAAACACAGCTCCCTGCTAACTCCAAAAGAGGATGTATAGGGGGTGATGCCTGGCCAGTGTCGGAAGGTTAAGAAGAATAGCGCAAGCTCTTCTTTGAAGCCCCGATGAACGCCGGCAGTAACTATAACTGTCCTATGGTAGCGAAATTCCTTGGCACATGATTGGTGTCCCGCACGAATGGCATAACAATCGACGCACTGTCCCAACTATTAACCCGGTGAACTTACATGGGGAGTGAAGATGCTCTCTACCCGCACCAAGACGGAAAGACCCTATGAAGCTTTACTATAGGTTGTCATTGTTAAATATTTTTATCTGCTCAGCATAACTGGGAGACGTTGAAGTTCGAGCTCTGGCTTGGATGGAGTCATCATTGGGATACCAGTCTGATACTAATATTTAACTTATCTGAATTTAACTAATTCGGAGACAGTGGCTGCTGGGTAGTTTAACTGGGGCGGTTGCCTCCTAAATAGTAACGGAGGCGTCTAAAGGTTGGCTTATCCTGGATGGAAATCAGGATTCAAAGTACAAAAGCACAAGCCAGCTTGACTGCAAGACCTACAAGTCGCGCAGATGCGAAAGCAGAGTTTAGTGAACCGATGCGTTTCGAGTGGAAGACGCAAAGACCCACGGATAAAAGTTACTCTAGGGATAACAGGCTGATCTTACCTAAGCGTTCACAGCGACGGTAAGGTTTGGCACCTCGATGTCGGCTCGTCTCATCCTGGGGCTGAAGCAGGTCCCAAGG
>JAOZKL010000057.1 GCA_029935375.1 Patescibacteria group bacterium
GTTCCCAACAGTTATTGCGACATTTTTAAGCACATCTAATTTGACTTCAGTTAGAGAAAAAGCTGAGGGTATTCAGACATTTTTGAGTGCAGAGCCAACCCGTGATGAGTTAACTGGTAAGAAGATACAAAAGCCAGATGAAATTCGTGGCAAAAGCTTCCTTGGATTTTATCTTGTGGATAGTGAAGAAAAACTATCATTAGCCAATAATTACGATCCAAACGCAGGTGCTGATTTGTTTGGTTTTACAATAAACAATTTCAAAACAAGTTGTGATTACCAGAAAAATGAAGCAGGAGATGGTGGAGATTTAACTCCTGAACAGGCATTGCAAAATACTAAAAACAGTTCATATAAGAATGATATAAAAACTACATTTTTTGCAGGTACTTTTGCTGAATTTAACACTGGCTGCAATCAAGGTATCGGATTTTTACCAGAATTTGGAATGCATTGGAACGGTGTTTCAGCTTATAATTCATTTTACTTTTTCCTAGTAGTATTCTTTACATATTTTTACACCGCTACAGTGGCATTTAAAGTTGAGGATGTTGCAGAAAATTTACAAAAAAGCGGGGCTTACTTACCAGGATCTAATCCAGGAAAAGAGACTGAAAAGAAATTAGCTTACATTGCTAACAGGCTCAATGTAGCAGGAAGTTTATTCTTGGCTGCAATTGCAATTTTCCCAATTATTATTGGAAGATTTGTAGAGTTTGATGGTGGAAGCAGTCTTACAAGTGTAGTAGGGGGAACAACGCTGCTTATCTTGGTATCTGTGACTATAGACTCTCTCCGTCAGATAAAAGCACAGGCTACAGCAGTTGATTATGAAAGGTTTACAAAATACTAAACTTAGTTAATCTTTATTAATTACTCGTCATTATGGCGAGTTTTTTTTATTTGACAAAAACATTTGATTGAGGTTTGTTGTATCAAGTGAAGAAGAAAAATATTCCTGCGATTAATCGTATAGTAATTGGAGATGTAGGTAGTGGCAAAACTATAGTTGCTTTTATAATAGCGTCTTTATTTTTACATGGCTCTGATGATAGCTCTCAAGTTGCAATGTTGGCTCCAACTGAAATATTAGCTTTTCAACATTATCGCAAGTTGTTAGAATTTTGTAATGATACTTTGCCAGATAAAAATTCTTTTGATACCATTTTTTTAACTTCAAAAAACATTTTTGTAAACGGTAATAGAGTTACAAAAACTCAATTGGATAATCTTTTTAAAGAAGGTTGCGAAGCTTTTGATGTAGAAAAGAAAAGAATAAAATTAAGTACAAAAAAAATATTTTGGATTGGCACACATGCTCTTTTGCATAGTAAGTCTTTGTCAGCCGGTCTTGTTATGGTTGACGAACAGCATAGGTTTGGAGTAGGGCAGAGGCAAAAATTGTCAGGTAGTAAATCTGGATCAGCTCATTTTATCTCTTTTACGGCAACTCCAATTCCTCGTACACTAGCATTGACTATGTATAGAAATTTAAAACCTCAGTTTTTAAAAACCCTTCCTGGTAGAAATGTTATAAAAACAAATATAGAGCTCTTTGAAAAATTCGAATCCAATGTGATTAGATTGATATCTGATGAGTTGAACAAGGGTAGGAAAGTGTATATAGTCTGCGCTAAAATTGATGAGGATGAGGTGGATGATGAAGATAAAGAAGGTTTGTGGTCTATTCAGAAGGTTAAAAAAATAATGGATAATTATTTTGCAGGTCAGGTAATATCCACCTATGGAAAAATGTCTGATAAGTCTAAGATATTACAACAATTCAAAGAGTCAGATGATAAAAATATTTTGATAGCTACTACAGTTATAGAGGTGGGTGTAGATGTGCCAATGGCTTCTATGGTTGTGGTTTGTAATGCTGAGAGGTTTGGATTAGCGGCCCTGCATCAAATTCGTGGGCGTGTAGGTAGAAACAGCTTTGATGATAATTACTGTATTTTTGTCACACATAAAAGATATAGTTTTTCTAAAAGATTAAAATATTTAACACAGTATAGCGATGGCTTCACACTTGCACAGAAAGATCTTGAACTAAGAGGGTCTGGTGATATGCTTGGCAAGGTCCAGAGTGGCTTGGGTGATGAAATTGATGGAGTTATTAGTCTCGGCTCTGATATTTACAACTCAGTACAAGATGCTGTAGACTCTGTTGATATAGAATTGTTACCAAGGCTTGCTAAATACTTGGATACAAAATTAAAGAAAGTTTGGGAAGAATAGTTTGCAGAATTATATGTATAAAATACACAATAAAAAAGCAGGTATAAAACCTGCTACAACTTCTTCTTTCTATATTTATTTTTTATCTTTTTTCTTTGGCTCTTTTTTTGTTAATGGCTTAAGCAGAGAAGTGACTATATATTGCAATGCATATCCAAAAGCACAAACATTTAAAACAGTAACTATTCTTCCACCAATCCATGGTATGTAACTAATTAATATTAAAGCCACATATGTTAGTATGACTAATAATACTATATTGACTTTTAACTTCGCTGTATTTGATATAAGATTGGCGACGTATATAGGTGTATATATTGTTACAAATGCCAATATAGAGTAAATTACGGTGACTAGTACAATAGTGTGTGCAAAGAATATAAGAGTGAAGGCAGAAACTATTATTGCTACCATAGATCCAAATATTACACTGATACCGGTTAGGAAATTATATAATAGTTTTTTATCCAACTGTATATCTAGGTTTTTGAGCTTACCTCTTTTGTTTAATACAAACAATAGTATTATAAATAGTATCATTGATCCTGTGGTCCATAATATTAATTTACTAGCTTTCAGTATTGTTGAAAAATTGCCATTAAAACTTCCTATATCAAAACCGCTTGTTTTTTCTGTAATCTCACCAGATACTATATTTTCTAATGTATCATCTGACTCATATTCTTCATAGCTTCCGATAAAATCTCCGTTAACTACAACATTTTGATCTATAGATAGTTTGTTGCCATAGAATATTAGATCACCATCAATGGTTGTGTTTTTTAAAGTTAAGCTTTCTCCACAAACTATTACATCGTCACTAAACATTCCTTCTAATACAATTGTTTTCCCTAGTAGTCTAGCCGATCCTTTTAAATTGTTTGTTTTTATATTTACACCTCTTCCAATTGCATTGATGTCCCCCCATATAATATTATCTTTAATTGTAATATTTTGAGATATTATTGAAAGATCTTTTTTTGCTTCTGTAGATATTTCTACATCATTACCAATAAAATAAATATTATCTTTTAGCTCATCCAAAATGACAATATCTTTATCATCATCATCTTGGGTAATAAATTCTGCAGCATTTATATTAACCCCTCCAATTGCTGTTAATACGAATACAAACAATCCAATAATCATCAATGATTTATTTTTAAAATTAAACATATAAATATAAAATTATCTAAAAGTAACTATTTGTCAAGTTTTATTTCTTTAAGACATTTAAGAACGCGGATTGAGGAATTTCTACATTACCAACCATTTTCATTCTCTTTTTGCCTTTTTTCTGTTTCTCTAGTAACTTTTTTCTTCTACTCATGTCCCCTCCGTAAAGCTTTGCAGTTACATCTTTTCTATATGGTTTTATTGTTTCTCTTGCTATTACTCTCGCGCCTATTGCAGCTTGCAGACTAATTTCAAACTGCTGTCTAGGTATTAACTCTTTTAACTTTTCGCATATATGGCGACCTTTATTTCTTGCATCTTTTTGGTGAACAATTACGGACAATGGCGCGACAACTTCTTTGTTTACTAGTATGTCTACTTTGACTAAGTCGTCTGTAGAAAATCCCACAGGTTCATACGATACCGTTGCATAGCCCTTTGTAGATGACTTTAACATGTCATAAAAATCTACAATTATTTCGGAAAGTGGTATCTTGCCTCCTATTTGCATTTGTCCACTAGATAATTCGTTTATACTAGTGTAGGATCCTCGATGGCTTACAATCAGCTCTATAACACTGCCTATATACTCAGCTGGCATCATTATTTCTATTTTGACTATAGGTTCTCTAATCTCAGTTATCTGGCTAGGGTCTGGTAGTTCTGCAGGTGTGCGTACAGATATTTCCTCTCCTTTTGTATTTATGACATGGTACTCTACTGATGGTGTTGTAATTATCAGATTGAGATCAAACTCTCGGCTAAGCCTCTCTTGAACTATATCCATGTGTAACAATCCAAGGAATCCACAGCGAAAACCAAATCCTAGTGCTGGAATACTCTCTGTTTGATGTGTTAACGATGCGTCGTTTAGTGTTAATTTTGCTATAGCGTCTCTTAATTTTGGGTAATCTCCTGCGTCTATTGGAAATATACTAGAGAAGACTTTTGGTTCAACCTTTTTGTATCCAGGTAAGGCAAATTTTTTATCATCTTTGTGTGCGATTGTGTCACCAACCCTAACCCTGTCTAACTCTTTTAACCCCGTTACTATGTATCCAACCTCTCCATTATTAATTGCTTCTGAAGGTGTTAGCTCTGGAGTAAAGAACCCAACTTCTTGAGCAGTTATTTTGGTTTTTGTTGCAAGGAAGTGTATATCATCTCCTTTTTTTATTTTTCCAGCAAAGACTCGTACATACGCTATCACTCCACGGTGTTTATCAAAAAAAGAATCAAAAATCAAAGCTCTTGTCATATTAATGGCATAGTGGGGTAAAAAATATGTTTAGTCAAGCACATTAAAAATATTAAGAAACAAATCTTGACAAAAATGAGAAAATAATGAAATACTATGTCTGCACTTGTAGGCCGAGATGGCGGAATCGGTAGACGCGAAGGACTTAAAATCCTTTACTCTTTTTGAGTGTGGGGGTTCAAGTCCCCCTCTCGGCACCAGTGAAAAAAAATAACAATACTCTTTATAGGGTATTTTTTATTTAAATTATTTATCTTCTTCATTTGACATTTCTGATAATTAAATTTAATATTTTTTTTGATATGACAAGTGTAAAATTACAAGAAATTACAAAACTGTTGAGATATTACATATTAAGATCTACAACAATTGCAGGTTCTGGTCATCCAACTTCTTCACTTTCTGCTGTAGAATTAATGGCTGGTCTTATGTTTGGAGGTTTCTTTTCTGCAGATTTGGACAATCCCAAGTCTGTTTATAATGACAAGTTAATATTTTCGAAAGGACATGCCTCTCCCCTCTTGTATTCTCTATATACAGTTGCTGGTAAGGTTTCAGAAGATCAACTGTATACATTTCGTCAATTTAACTCAGATCTTGAAGGTCACCCAACTA
>JAOZKL010000058.1:0-2744 GCA_029935375.1 Patescibacteria group bacterium
GTAGGAGCAGGAGTTGCTGTTGGATCAAGAACATCATCAGTTTTTGTCCAATTTATTCTGAAATTAAAAGCCCATTCTGAACCATCGTTACCAGCAGGCATTTTCAACCTTGCTTTACCAGATTCACTCATAAACATACTAAGAGTGCTTTCTGGAGCAGTATCAGGCTTTACAGCGAAGTAGATTTTATATCCACCCATTTTATTTTGAGTTCCCAAAGGCCCTAGTGGATTACTAGAAAATGGAACAACTGCATACTCTGTTGTGGTTGGAGAAAAATCACCAACTAAACCACTACATGATGAACCACTACACTGACCTGTTGATCCGTCCCAACCTTCTTGGTCATCAAGATCCCATTTACAACCACCGGTTGATTCTACTGTACAACCACCATCTTGAGTTCTTTGTGGAGTAAGTACAAGCCTTGTCATACCTGTTGTTGTATTCTTTACAACTGCTCTACTTATATCAATTTCTCGTATTGTAGAGGCTGTTGACCAGTTATAATCTGACCATTGTGTTATAGAGTCCAAATCCATTGTAGGTGTAACATAGAAATATTCTTCAATTCTATACACATCTAACAGATCTGTACTATCACCTGACATAAGTTCACTAATCTCGATCTCAACATATCCAGGAGCATCTGCTGACGCCGGAGGCACATTACCATATGGCTGGTAATACACAAAGGTATCATGCGCAGTTGCTAATATTGTACCAGCACCACCTTGAGTTTGTTTTGCAGCAGCATTTGCATCCTGCGCGCCCATTGCCATGAATGACAAACTGAACATCATCACAAAAGAAGATACTATGGATATTAGTTTTATTTTTTTACTTTTATTTATAATAGACATAATTGCTAATTTTTTTGTTTTTAGCTGATTTTACTATGCACCTGCACCTGCAAAACCAAATGAGTAACCTTCCCTAGCAGTACCAACTGTTAACGGACTCATTGGATCAGCATAATCAAATACTGTAACCTCTACATCCCAGTTAAGTTTACCACCTTTATTAACATCTCTAAGTATCACTGAACATCCAGTAACTGGATCATATGATACAAGAGTATTACCAGAACCTGTTCCATCATCATCAAGATCAACAACTACACCAGGTGTAATCATTGTATTGGCTTGAAAACTACAACGATAATCATCAGACCCATCGATAGTATCATCGTAATTAACAGTTAATGTATTATATACAACTGTTAGATCACTATTATCTTTAAAATTCATAGGAGATGTTTTTGCATCAGAGAAAGCAAAAGATCCACCGATTCCAGTGTCACAATCACCACCATATCCACAAGTTCCATAACCCATGCCAGTATTTCCACCTAGACTACCCGCTTCTGCAGTGTTGTCCTTTGTTTTGTTTCCATCTTCTGATGTACTACTAAGCCCTATAAACAAGGAACCTAGAACAGCTACACCCAATACAGAAGCTGAAGCAATTTTGAAAGATTTGCTACGTTTTGCTTTCTGCATTAATGAAGAAATATTTGTTTTTTTGTTTGTTTTTGACATAAACATTTTTGTTTTTTATAAACAACATATAAAGTATACTTTATGTTTTTAATCTATGCAAGTGTTTTTTTGATTATCTGTTCGTCACTGCACAAAAAGAAAAGATGGTATATTAACCATCTAAACTTTTATACTTTATCGCTTAATCTTAGGCACCAGATCCAGCAAAGACAAATGCATATGCATCGTAGAATTCAAAAGATCTAGAAGGATCAGAAGTATCTACTATTGTAGTTTTTGCAGACCAATTTAACCTAGTTCCACGAAGAGATTTTGGTAAAGTACCAGAACAACCATTCGCTGTATCATATAAAATATCATCAGCATCAGCTAAAGTAATCCAATTTTGAGTTTCAGAATTTGGCTGGAAAGGAGCTACTTCAATAGTACAGTTATAGTTATAATTAACAAGGCTTGGATCTATACCAGTAGAGAAGTCTTTAAATATTATAGTAACAGGGCTACTATCTTTAAACAATGGTGTTGTCCCACCAAGTCCCCTAGCCGGTGTAAATTCATATATTCCTTGAGCCGCATCATTAGAACTGGACGCGAATATATATACATCTTCACCAGAGTCTATAACAGGATCAGCTCCAATTTGCATAAACACTGGAAGAACTCCAGGACCGGAATTTACATCAACTGGAATGCCAGTGCAAGTTATCATATTAGTAGATTCAGTACAGACTCCTCCCATTGTTGTTGTATCATCAGCTCCTACTCCGAGCTGGATCCCACCCGTAGGTAAAGTCGTATTTGGAGGAAGTATCATATAACAAGTTGTGGTTAGGCCGCCAGTGCTTTCACAATATGTCGTCGCATCAGTAACATCACTAGTAGTTAAAGGTGTGTTACCAACAACTACATTTTCGTTAGTATCAAATGGTGCACCACTAGCAACAGCAACAAACAAGTCTTGATCTCCTGTCTGAGAGCCAGTGGGAACATTTGTACAAGTTACGGTATTAGAAGTTTGAGTACAAATATCAGAATTTGTTACAGAATCACCAATGGCTAAAGTTGAGTCAACAGGGATTGTACGATTAGAAGGAAGGTCAAAAGTACAAGTTGTTGTAGACCCTGGTATAGGAGAGTTGCAGTCAAGATTGGTCATATCTGAAGACCAATCATCGGTTTCATTGAGTGTTTTTGGACTCACAGTAGTATCAAGCATTGTATCTTCTTTTGGATCTACACCAA
>JAOZKL010000058.1:2844-5230 GCA_029935375.1 Patescibacteria group bacterium
TTTGACCAAATATATCTTGAGTACCAGTTTGAGTGCCAGTTGGAACATTTGTACATTCGTATTGATTAGCAGAAATTTCAGTACACTGATCTCCACCAGTAGCAGCATCACCAATTCCCAGTCTAAAATCAGAAGGTATCGTTTTTGAAGGATCAAGGTCAAAAGTACAAGTCGTAGCAGAATCAGCTTCAGGAGCTCCACAATCCATATTGGTTATAAATCCATCACCAACCTCGCCTAGAACCAAAGGGTTTGCAGTTATATCAACATTTTCAAGAGTATCTTCTTTTGGCTCTACACCAATTTGACCAAATATATCTTGAGTACCAGTTTGAGTGCCAGTTGGAACATTTGTACAAGTAGCAGTTCCATTTCCGTTATCTGTACAAGTACCAGCTGGAGTTGAATCACCGATTGCAAGTGTAAAGTCAGAAGGAAGATTCTTATCCACAGGCAAATCAAAAGTACAAGTCGTTGTAGATCCTGGAGCTGAAACCCCACAATCCATATTTGTTATATCACCAACATCTGGACTAGTCATAAAGTTGACACCGTTGTAAACAACATCTTCCATAGTTATTGGCATTGGCAACCCACCATCGCTAATATCTATCAGTCCACCAGGGATATCACTATCATTTACACCTGGTATGACTGGTATTTCTATAGTACACTTGCCATCGACTATACCTATAGGAGCTGTTGTATTGTCAGAACTAGAATATGTTACAGCATCTATTACAGTAGTACAAGTACCATTCGGAGCTTCTAAAGGGTTTCCTGTAAGAGCTTCCATTCCATCAGCAACAACAAAATATGGCTGACCCTGTGTAGGAGTTGTTGTACCAGCTGCGTCACCGTATACATAGGTATCAGGTATTACATCTGTATTAAAAGCGTCGTCGGTTTTTTCCCAATCAATTTTAAAACGAAGCGGCCATTCTGAACCATCGAACCCAGCCGGCATTCTAAGATTTGCCTTACCTGACTCAGACTGAATCATCGCAAAATTAGGAGTCTCTGGAGCAGAATCAAAATTGACACCAAAGTAGATTTTATATCCACCCATCTTACTTTCTGTTCCAAGAGCTCCCATTGGATCACTAGACCAAGGAACCAAAGTATAGTCAGTAGAAGTAGAAGAGGTATCACCGCTCAATCCACTACAGGCAGATCCAGAACACAAACCTGTTGTAGCATCCCAGCCTTCCAAATCATTAAGATCCCATTTACAACCACCAGTCGCATTTAGTGTACAACCATCATCTGCAGATCTTTGGGGTGTTAATATTACCTTAACTTCATTTCCAGATCCAACCAACGAAGCTCGTGAAGGATCTATCTGTCTAGTAACAGTAGCTGTGCTAAAATCATACTCTGAAATATTGTTGATAGACCCAGGATCAATAGTCGGAGTTATAAAGTAGTACTCTTCAATCATCTTAATATCAAGATACTGTGCAGCATTTGATGCCATTATATCCTGAATAACAATTTCTATGTAACCAGGAGAATCACCACTAGAAGGTGGTATGTTTCCATATGGATGTGTATATACGAACACATCATGAGCATCTTCCAATGTATTCAAAGCTGTAAAATCACCTTGAACATCTTTGGCGCTAACCTCAGTATTATTAGCAGGTATAAATGATATTGCTGTTGTAGCAAACATTACCGCAGAAGTAACAACTGATAACGATTTTAATATTTTATTTTTTATAGTCATATTTTTGTTTTTATTATAAATTTATTTTCTATGCACCAGATCCAGCAAATGTAAATATGTAATTATCATATGCATAATATATATCACCTGTGTTTACATTAGTAATAGTTGCTCTTAACGACCAATTAAGAAGGGTACCACGCACAGATTTTGGATATTCTACAGAACAACCCTCTGTCTCATCGTATGAATTATCTACAACTGGGGTAAGCGCAGTCCATGCAGAAGCATCCTCCCAATTTTTCATACTCCTAGTTTCTACTAGACAAGTATATGGGTTTCCTGTAGAACCTGGCACATCACCAAGATCAGTTTTTAGACCTTTTACTGTCACAACCAAATCATCAGTACTTTTGAATAAAGGAGCTCCTGGACCTTTTGGTGCCGGATCCCCGCCATCAACTGCAAACTCATAGTATGCTTCGCCCCCTACACTTTGACTAGGCTGAACAAACACGCTAGTAAGAGTATCTACTGGAGAAGCTGATATCTTCGCCTTGATATTTTGTAGCCCCGCCAATGTACCAACTGGTACATCTGTGCACTCAATTGTTCTGCTTGATTTTACAGCACATGTTGACGCATCCATCTCAAGACTAGTTGCATCTCCCACCCCAACCTTTATTCCAGCAACTGGCAATGTTTGATCGCCAATTA
>JAOZKL010000059.1 GCA_029935375.1 Patescibacteria group bacterium
AGTAAAAGTCATTTCAAAAAGAACATTTTTAGAATAACTTTAAGAATTTCTACTTGAGAAGCGAATTAGGAAAGAGGTCTAATACCAGGCTTGCTCAAATTCATTTATCCGCCTTTTGTATTTCTTGGCGGATTTTTGTTGCGATTTGTTCCATTTCTTCAGGTTCTATTGCGATGGGCTTGTTTCCAGATGGGTTTTTGGTTATCAAGGGCATTAGGTGGTAATGGAAGTGGGGAACATCAGTTCCTATTACTTTTGTTACTATCCTTTTTGCATCTAGAGACTTTTCTATAGCGTTTGCAATTTTTTTGGCAGCTACAAAAACCGCAGAATAATATGGTTCTGGCACATCGTTAAACTTATCAACCTCAATTTTTGGGACTATTAGTGTATGACCTTTTTCCAACGGTTGTATATCAAGAAATGCAAAAACATATTCGTTTTCATAGATTTTGTGTGATGGTATCTCTCCTTTTATAATTTTTGAAAATATTGTAGACATATTGTTTTTTATATAAAGTATTCAATTATATATTTAATTATTTTTACCCCACCAGCTATTAATGGCAATGCAGCAAAAAAGTTAATAACATCTTTTGGTTGTAGATCCCACCACCACAGCAATATCAAAAATAGTATATATAAGGGGGCTATCTGAGAGGAGATTAAGAAGCAGATTATTTCTATAGCCAGTTTTAGCCAATAATTATCTGCACCTCTTTTCAACAGTTTCATATTTACACCTCTTTATTTTTAGGGGTATCAAGTTTTTCTAATTTATTTTCAATTGCTGTCAGCTCGTGTTCAACTTCATTTTTTAGTTTATACGCTTCTTCCAGATATTTTACACTTTCATTGAGCGGTACTTTTTCTTCTTGAAGCATTGTTTCAATTTCTTTCATTCTTTTTAATTTTTCTTCTAATGTCATAATTAATTAATTTTATCTTTTTAGTCCCACTGCTTTTTGAGCTCTATGTAGTGTTTTGTTTGCGATTTTACTAACTTCAGCCTCGTTTATTTCTAAGATTTTGCTAACTTCCTCATCATCCAATTCTGCAATCTTTGTCTGTAAATTAGTTAAAAAGTCATGAACCAATTCTGCAGTTGCAATTTTTAGTTCTCCGTACTTTGTTTTTCCAACCCAAGTATCTTTAACTTCTTGTTCGCCGTCTCCAGACAACATAGTTATCAATTGTAGTAGATTTGTTACCCCTGGTTGCTTCTCCCAATTCCAGTCTATCTTTCCATAATCATCGGTTTGTGCTGACATTATCTTTTTTACTGCATCATCTGGCTTGTCTGTTAATGTTATAGTTCCTTTTGGGTCTTTTGCAGATTTGCTCATTTTTGTTTCTGGGTTAGAAAGGCTCCTTATTTTTATCCCTTCAGATATATTCATAAAGTCTAATTGCTTGGCCCAAGATTTTGGAACTGTAAACAATCCTTCCGGAAACTTTGCTTCAAATTTATTATTCATCCTAATGGCAATATCTCTTGTTAGCTCCAGATGCTGTCTTTGATCTTGCCCAAGTGGAACATAATCAGCATCATATAATAATATATCACCAGCCATCAAAATTGGATAGGAGAACAGCCCAACAGAAACATTTCTCCCTTCTTTTTTGGATTTTTCTTTAAACTGTATCATCCTTTGAGTTTCTCCATAATATGTGAAGCAAGATAATATCCACTGTATTTCACTATGTGCCGAAATCCTTGATTGTCTGTATAAGTAAACGTTTGGATTGCTAAGATCTATTCCAGCTGCAATATATGTCTTTATATTTTGCAAGGCAGTTTTGTATAAGTTGTCGTAATCTATCGGAGTTATAAATGAATGTAAATCTGGTACAAAAATAAACATCTTATCATCCTTTTCTAGGCTTTGTTGTGTTTTTATCATTGGAAGGATAGCTCCAAGATAGTTTCCAATTGTCAGACTTGCATTTGAGCGAAGCCCAGTTAATATCGTTTTTGTCATAATTTGATTAATTTGTGATAATTTGTATATTGTGTCAAGCTATTTTACTTTTACAGTAGTGTCATATCTGGCTCTATACTACTATTGCCAGCTACTGGCACTTCCAATACAACTTGTTCAGTTTTTTGTAGATTGGTATATTTTATTGGCTTAGCGTTTAGTGTCATTCTGAATAGTTCTTCTGTTAATCTAACATCATTCATACAATAATCTATCAATGGAAACCAATTCTTATCCCAATAGTAATGTTTGTATTGTTCGTAACTATCTGTTTTGTGCTCTCCTAAATTAGCGCTACAAAGATTGTCTAGTCTTGTCTTGTATCCAATTTTTTTCTCCATTTCTAGCATTATATCATACGATGGTAGTTCTTTTAGTGGAAAGTTGGCATATTTCTGCAAGACAGGAAGATCAAACCAGAGGTGGTTGTAGCCAACTATTAGGTCTGCCTCTTTCATCAGCTCAATAAAATCTTTTGTATCTTCTTCTAAGAAAGCCACATATTCGTCAATCCAGCTAATATACGCCCCAGTAACAGAAACACGAAACTCTTCAGTGTTAATTTTGTCAGACTTGCTAGGGCTGTATGTTTCTATATCAAAAGTTATGTAGTTCATATTTATCAATGATATAAGCAGGAAAAACATATTTTGTAAAGTAGTTTTTATCATATCTTGCATGGAATACTATTTTGTGCTATTATAGTTTGGTTATGGAAACGCCAAAATGGTCAAAACCAAAGAGTTCTTTTGAGCTTTCATCTGCTTTTTATCATGAGGTTTTTGTTGATATTGATTCAGATGCTCAGCAATTTGTTCGTAAGGTTAGGTTTTTACTTCAAAAATATACAAAAAATAATATTTTGAACAAATATGATAACTCATGTCAAGAAGAGCCTGTTGAGGTTTATTCTCTCAAAAGCGGAGTTCTTGGCGAAGACAGTCAGTATCAGAATATCTATGTCAGATTTGTGGCTAGTAAAAACACGATCTATTTTGATCTCTCACTAAAGAGGTTTGATTATACAGATATTAGTGCTAGTCTTAGAGGTGGACTGAAGATAGATCTGAAAAAAACAGGCAATGCCTCAGATATTATTAGTATAGATTTGCAAAAAAAGTCTTATTCTATACATTATTCTGTTGATCGGGCAGGTTCGACTATTGCAGGCTGCGCACATCGAAAAGGTATCTTGGATGATGAGCTGTTAGATGAAATTTCTGGTATACTATCAACCTACAAAAAATAGTTGCACAAAATAAAAACTTGGAGTATACTATAGCTAGTTATATAGTTTGCGATACAAAATATTATCGTAATTCTATCAAAAAACAAAAACAAAAAGTTATGAAGAGTAATATTGAGAGCACTTATTCTAGAAGAAAAAAAGAATTTATTGAGAAGACTCCAGAAGGTTCTTTTCTTAAAAAGTTTGTATTAGGAGCTGAAGAAGTGAAAAATAAAGCCAAGGATGCTATAGCTTCTGTAACAAATGCTGATATAGAACAAGCTGTAGAAAAGAAAAAAGTAAGACAAAAAATAAGAGCTGAGTTAAAAGGGGTTCAACAAGACATTGATGTTTTGGATAGAATGGTGAAAGCTGAGATTTTATTTCAAAGAATAGACTCTGAGGGCAACACTTCATTTGTTGATAGTAACGAAAAAGAGTGGTTAAGCTTGGATACAAACTCATCTATAGCACTTGCCAAAATAGAAGAGGATTCAGGAAAAAATTTATTTAACACTCTCAGTGTTGTAGATGCAGATAAAATTCATGAGTTTTCTAGTTTGGGTAAGAATAATGAATTAATGAAAGCTTTGGAAAAAGAGGAGCAAGACAAAAAAGATCTAAAGGATTATTCTAATATAAAAACAATGTTAAGTAATCAGAAAGGAGATCTAAAAAAAGCAGCGTAAAAATAAATTTCAAAAATAAAAACAAACAAAATCTTATGAAAAATAATATTGAATTCTCATCAAATACAAAAAATTTACCAGAACCAGAAGAGCAAAAATTACTAACTGATGAGAAAGAGTCTCTTTTGACATACAACAAAGCAAAGGAATTGCCATTTAATTCTGTTGATACAGTTGGTGAGATAAGGGAGTATTTGGGTAAGATTTCAAACATTCAGTGGACAAATAGTGATGTAGGTTTCCTACAAGGCAAGTTGGATGATGAAAGATTTACATTTAATGAAAAAACAAAACTAGTAAAAGTTTTCAAAAAATCAGGACAGCCTAATGGGCAATATTCATTTGACAATTTCTTTGATTTGGTAAGAAACGGCAATTATGATGGCTTTGATGAGAAGGTTGAAAAAGTTGAGATGACTTATAGTCAGCTTACAAAAAAATTCTCAGAAGAGTTGGAAATTGCACTGGAGTCTGGAAAAGCAAGGGAGGTTATCGGAGGTGTAGAAATTGGAGGTAGTATTATCCCTGCAATGTTCCTGGAAAATTTAGACATGCAAAAAGAAGTTGAGAAAGAAGAGGTTGTAGAAGATTTTGAATTTGAATTGAAAAAAATGAAAGGTGATATTTTTTCTTCTAACAAAATAAATCCATCTATAAAAGAACGACAAATTAATCGTCAGAAAATGGGACTGTTAACACGATATTTGAAAGCTCTTGAAAAAGCAAATAAAACAGCTTAGTTTCTAGATTTTATAATCCAAACTCATTTTTGTTCAAGAATTTATCCAGCTGATCCAGTTGGATTCTTTCATTTGCGCCAACCTGTTTCATTGTGTCTCTGTGTCTCAGTGTGGCAGTGCCATCCTCGATAGTATCAAAATCAATAGTTAGACACCATGGTGTTCCATTTTCGTCTTGTCGTCTGTATCTTTTTCCTATGGATCCAGCGTCATCGTAATCACAGACAATTCCTTTTTCTTTCAATTCTTTTAGAACTTCTAGAGCTTTTTCTTTCATTCCGCCCTTTTTCATCAATGGCAAAACAGCTATTTTGTATGGTGCTACTTCGTAAGGGAATTTCAGAACAGTCCTTGTTTCATTTTCTAGCTCTTCTTCATTGTATGCGTCGAATAGTACCGTCATCATCAATCGCCCGGCGCCAACTGATGGCTCTATGACATGAGGGATAAACTTTTCTCCAGTTTGTGCATCTAGATATTCCATCTTTTGTCCACTGTGTTTTGCGTGTTGTGACAGGTCAAAGTTTGTC
>JAOZKL010000060.1 GCA_029935375.1 Patescibacteria group bacterium
ATAAAAAACTTTTTCATATTGTATAAAAACAGAGGGTCGTAAAACCCTCTTTTATCATGTGTTTAATGCGGGATCCAGTTGTTCTGTTATTCAAAAAATAGAAACAAAATCATCATTTCATTTTAACTCAATCACTTTTCCTAGATTCCTGTTTTCACAGGAATGGCAACAAAACAATGGCGAGACAGGCTCGCCTCTACGAAAGTTAATGCTTTCTTGCGTGGATACCCGCCTTCGCGGGCATGACAGAAAAATATAATAAACTACTATTTACCAACTGCTATTGCAATTTTTTCTGCAATTTTTTCTGCTACTGCAGGGATCTGATCAACATCTTCTATATATTTCATGTTAGTCAAAGCTATTGTAGTGTCTTTATCAAAGACATCGCCAACCAATGTTTCATTTTCTGGATTATCTGTCATAGCTTTGTAAACAGCGTGGTATGTATCTATGATAACAGCCATCATCGCCTTCATTTTATCAAAAGTACAATATGTATCAATTTTATCAAAACCGTTTTGTTGTAGGAAATCTTCACGAAGAGATTTTGCAATTTCCAAAATTAGCCTCTTATCATTATCCATTCCATCCATTCCAACCAGCTTTACCATCTCTAACAACTCACCCTCTTCACTTAATAATTTTTTTGCAAGTATACGATCTTTTGCAAACTGCTCTGCACCATCTTGCTTCATCATCTCTGCAAACCTTTCTTCATACAACGAATAACTTATATTCCAGTTGATAGAGGGGTAGTGCCTCTTTGCTGCTAGTTTTTCATCTAAAGCCAAAAATACTTGTGAGTTTTTAAGTGAAATCTGAGTAATAGGCTCGCTAAAATCTCCACCAGCTGGCGATACAGTACCAATAACTGTTACAGAACCTTCCTCATTTGCATTTGTAGTTACTAGCCCAGCACGCTCATAAAAAGCAGCGATACGAGATCCCATATATGCAGGGTAGGCCTCCTCTGAAGGCATTTCTCCAAGTCTTTGTGAAATTTCACGCACAGCCTCAGCCCAACGAGAGGTAGAATCTGCCATCATTACAACATCGTAACCCATGTCACGGAAATACTCTGCAATGGTTATACCCGTATAAATACTAGCTTCACGAGCAGCTATCGGCATATTTGAAGTGTTTGCAATCAATACAGTTCTATCCATTAAAGGTTTTCCAGAGTTTGGATCTTTTAGTGTTGGGAACAACTTTACCATCTCTGTCATTTCATTGCCTCGCTCTCCACAACCTACGTATACTACAATTTGAGCGTTGGAATATTTTGCAACCTGTTGTTGTGTAAATGTTTTACCTGCTCCAAATGGTCCCGGAGTAGAAACTCTAGCGCCAAGAAGCACTGGGAACATAGCATCGATAACACGCTGGCCTGTTTTGAACAACTTTTTGGATTCCAACTTTGCCTTACAAGCCCTTGCTACTTTTACTGGCCATCTTTGGCTCATTTTTATTTTAAACTCTATACCATCTTCATCTTCTACAACAGCAACTGTTTCTGTAATGTTATACTCTCCCATTTCCACAGATTTGATTGTTAAAGACCCTTTAGCGGTTTTCATCTCTGGTATCATTACCCAATGTCTTACAAGCTCTGTTTCGTCTACATAGCCAATTTTACTACCGGTCTCCACCTCTTCTCCAATTTGCACTGTTGGTACAAAATCCCATTTCTTTTCCTGATCAAGATTTGGTAAATGTATACCTGGACGGATAAATATTGGACTAACTTCATTAATCTTATCTAACGGTCGTTGAATACCATCAAAAATCTGACTCATAAGACCAGGCCCTAGTTCAACACTTAACAACTCTCCACGCAACTCTACTGGCTCACCAACTTGCAGTCCTGTAGTTTCTTCATAAACCTGAATTTTACATTTATCATCTTCTATACTAATAATCTCTCCCAACAGTTTTGCATTTCCCACATATACTGTTTCTAACATCATTGGATATTTTGATGAGTCTTTTGGCACCTGCGCTGTAACCAAAGGTCCTGATATTTCTACGATCTTAATCATAATAAATTTTATATAAATGAAACTCACCATAAAACCATTTTTTTGTCAACGGGGTGAAATTTTATATCAAGTGGAAACAGCTTACCAATTGATCTTAAAAAGAGTATCTAAATTTTCATTTTAGAATTATTATATTTATTTTAAAAGTGTTCTTTTTGAAACGACTCATCCCCGTAAAAGCAAAAATAGATTTTACCAAGTGCGGGGTGACGATTATAGCAAAGGTAAAATGAACGTATCCAAGCTTTTTTTAAGTGTGTCACACCCACCTCCTCCCGTCATACCCGCGAAGGCGGGTATCCACGGCTTGCAAAATACAATTGAGGTGATAAAATAAATTCGGTAAAACAATCACCCCGCCAGTGTGCCACTGCCACCCCTCAGCAGAGGAATTTGAGGGTGATTTTATGCTTTTTTACTGTAAAGAACATGGCGAGACAGACTCGCCTCTACGGAAGTTAATGTTTTTACTGGATCCCGCATCTAGTGCGGGATGACAAGTTTAAGATGCGAGGTGACAAAAAACAAGCAGCGGGATGACAATGGGAAAGTGTGAGATGATTTAATTTGGAGGAGTGTTATAATCTCGTAACTTTTTGATACTGTTCATACCAGCCTCCAAAAGAACCATCCTCAATTTTAGTTCTAATCTTCTTCATCAGTCTAATGTAAAAGTCTAAATTTTGCAAAGTGGCCAAGCGAAACCCTAACAATTCTTTTGCCTTGAAAAGATGTCTCAGATAAGCCCTTGTGTACATCCGCAGCTCTGGAATACTACTATCAGCGCTAATAGGGGTAAAATCATGCTCGTACCTCTGGTTTGTAATCTGCACAGATTCGTAACTATTATCATCTAATTCAAACATCAACGAACCATGCCTAGCGTTTCTGGTTGGGTATACACAATCAAACATATCTATACCCCTTGCAACCATCTGTACAATATCTTTTGGTGTGCCAACACCAAGTAAGTGCCTAGGCTTTGACTCCTCCAAAATCTCAGTTTGTGCCAAAACTTGTTTGTACATCATCTCCTCTGGCTCTCCACCATTTGCAACTCCTCCAATAGAATATCCAGCAAAATCCAGATCCATTATCTGTGTAGCAGACTCTTTTCGCAAGTCCAAAAACTGTGCACCTTGTGGGATTCCAAACAAGACATTCTTGTTTTTTCTTTCTAGCTTGTTCCAATGTTCTTGGCTACGCACGGCCCATCGTTGTGTTCTATCCATTGCGTTCTTTGCTTGAGTCTTTGTAACCTCAGCTGGCAAGCATTCATCCAAAACAAGTGCGATATCAGACCCTATATCTGTTTGTATCTGCATACTCAGCTCCGGAGAGAGAAATTTCATATCTCCGTTTGTAGGCAATTTGAATGTAACCCCATCTTCCGTGAATTTGTTAATTTCACTAAGACTAAAAGCCTGAAATCCTCCAGAATCGGTCAAAATAGGCCTATCCCAAGCATTGAATTGATGTAACCCACCAGCTTTTCGCATTGTTTCCATTCCTGGTTTTAGCCATAGATGATATGTATTGCCCAGGATTATCTCTGCATCCAAATTCTTCAAATCATCGTTTGTAAGAGCTTTTACAGTTCCAGCTGTACCAATCGGCATGAATACAGGGGTTTTGACATTGCCGTTAGGAAGAGAAACTGTTCCCGTGCGAGCTTTTGTACTGTTGTCCGTAGAATGAATCTGAAAAATACTCATAAAATACTATATGACAAAACAAACCGCAATTTTGTCATTTTGTCAAATATTAACAAGCGATTAATAAATAAAACTACTTAAAACCATCTCTTTATTTCACCGAAATCTTGAAAAATAGGAAAAGGTCTATTCCCAAAACTTTACGTCATCCGTCCAGACATCACAATTATAATTAGTGAGATTAGTAGCGTAATATTCAGTTGTTATATTGAGCAAAGTAGACAAATCCACATTGGATCTCGATGCAACTAGTGTTCCAGCCTCATTGTATACCTCATAACTAGAGTTTACCCCACGAAAATAAACTACAAACCTATGCCACTCATTATTGGGAATCTTATAATTTGTATCATGCTCAAACCCAACGACTCTGATATGCAAACTTCTATCAGAATCATGCGGTGGATCACGATTCAAATCAAGTGAAAAAAAACTAGCAGTATTATCATCCTCAATTGTCCAAGATATATCGTCATTTGGAATTTTATTCTTGCGAATAAACAACTCCATTTTACCGCTTGTATGATTAATTGATATATCACGATCATGTTTAATATACGTATTTCCTGATATGTTTCCAATATGTAGTTTGCGAGAATATGATCCTACTTTTGAAACAGTGTTATCAATAGTCATAGTATACGCTGAAGGACTACTACCACTCTTGACCCATCCACTTGACAAAATACCAGATTCGTTATCTTCAGAATAAATCAAAAACAACTGCATCCAGGCAGATCCATTACAATCACCAACCCATTTGCCATCAACACTTGCATACAATACTATAACTCCTGCAATCTCTCTATTTCTGAGATACTCTACACCATCAGGGAAATCAGTAGTGTGTATAGTATCACCACTCTGTGTATAAACAGACACTTCCGACCCTTCTACATTGATAATAGTCACCTTCATCCCAGCCACTGCATCTGGAAGGGTAAATTTAACCGTTCCTGTCGCCCCATCGTTACTAAATCCATTTAAACCTGTTTCAGCTTCTGCTGGCGTAATTGTATAATCTGCTGTTTTGGCTGTTATGTTGAATTTTTGTTCTACATTGCCAGTTAATAGTGTTTGCCAAGCAGATCCATCCCATCTTAAGATTTCTTGGGATTCTGTATCGACATAAACCCTGCCTTCATCGTCTGCAGTCAAGCCCGCTGGACGACTGGCTGTATCCCCGTTGTGTATACCACCTAGACTTGCTGGACCAAGCTGACCTAGCCAATTGTTCAGGGTATCTCCCCAGTTTTTGTCTCCTTCTGCGGGTAGTTGATTAGTCATATATTATAGTTTTGTGGTTTATAACTCACTGTTTGCAAAGCT
>JAOZKL010000114.1 GCA_029935375.1 Patescibacteria group bacterium
GCCCATTAAAGAGGCACGCGAGCTGGGTTCAGAACGTCGTGAGACAGTTCGGTCCTTATCTGGTGTGGGCGCGCGAGACTTGAAAGGGCGGATCTCTAGTACGAGAGGACCGAGATCCATATGCCTCTGGTGTATCGGCTGTTCTGCCAAGAGCATTGTCGAGTAGCTACGCATAGTTAAGATAACCGCTGAAAGCATCTAAGCGGGAAGCTGTCCTTAAGATTAGGTCTCGATGGAATTTATTCCTGAAGACTCGTGGAAGACTACCACGCAAATAGGTCACAGGTGTAAGGTTGGTAACAATCTCAGCCGAGTGATACTAATCAGTCGAATTTTAATCTTTCGTAAATTTTTACGAATAAACTATTGACTCTGTTTGTAGAGCCGAATGTAAATCTAACTGTAAGAATATTGAACCTCATCTGAGGGCAATTTTGTGTGCTTATATATTATAACAAAGCTTTATTTAAGGCTATTTTTGTTTGTTTTTTGTCATTTTCCAGCTCTTGTGTACTCTCCTCGCTATGCCCGCAAAGAGAGGTTAGTTGAGGGTTTCTTGTCATCCCGCACTAGATGCGGGATCCAGTATTTTGCTCCGTTCTGTCATGCCCGCGTAGGCGGGTATCCACGGCTTGCCAAATTAACTTTGACGGTGAAACAAGTTCGGTAAAACTACTACTCTTCCAAAGGGGAATTCTGGCATTGTGCCATTTCTCGTAGAGGCGAGTCTGTCTCGCCATTGTTTTTGAAATATTATTTCCAATCTATTTATTACGTTCATTTTACCTTGGTGCGAACGAGCCAAAAGATTAAGAGAAGATAAAACTTGCCTACGCTCAGACAGTTATCCTCTCAACAATGCCCAATTTTACACTTACTTTTTTTAATCACAAAATTGTCCTGCCAGCACTTGGCAAATATGGTTTTTACTTCTACGAGAATGAGAGAGTCTATTGTTTATTTTTCCTGGATCCCGCATCTAGTGTGGAATGACAGGGTGTGAATGTTTTGACTCTATGCATAAAAAGAACCCAGAAACTTAATTCTGGGTAAGGTTTGTAAATGTTTGTAGGAATTAGTTTTTTATCCAAAAGAATAATCATATCGAGGCTGCAATAACTAGAATAACTAGAATAACTAGAATAATTATAAAACATCAAAATATTGCATCTGCACTTCCCTGTTTTTCATGGACATTTCGTCTGTCGAGGGCTCCTTGGTAATCTTCCGGATATTGATAATCCATCATATCAGGCTTCTCCATCAAAATATGGTAAAAATATAAAAACACGGTATCAAAAACCGATATTCAGATTATAGCATATTTCTCACTAGTCTACAAGTACTCGTTTTAACTAAAAAGACAAATTCTTGACAAAACCATCAATCTTGAATATTAATAGGATTTATGAAATCAAAAA
>JAOZKL010000061.1 GCA_029935375.1 Patescibacteria group bacterium
CAACCTTCCACCCTTCAGGAATTTCCCCAACCCATGGAATTGCCGTTTGTTTAGTTTTCATAATGGTCATAACTTAATCGTTAATTATTTCTTCCAAAACATTTTCTGTCTCATTCTCAAGAGCTAAAATATCTTTTTTAATATCTTCTAAACTTCTTGGTGGCGTGTATTCGTAAAAATGTTTATTAAAGTTAATTTCGTATCCAATTTTTGGTTCTGCTTTTTTTATCCAAGCATCTGGAGCAAATGGCAAAACTTCTCTTTCAAAATATTCTTGAATATCTTCTTTGAGTGGAATGTTTTCTTTATCTCGGAGTGAGCTATCTGCCACAGGTTTATCTTTTTTCAAAACAATTTCCCCATTTTCATCTTTTTGAGGTCTTTCAATAATTATTTGAGAATATCCAAAATCCTCATTATCAAAAATCTTTGAAAACTCAGTTTCTTCAAAACTATCAAAAAGCTCGTAGATCTTGTCGATATGATTTGATTTTAGCTCACTTCGTTTTTTTCCAAGACTCTTGGTCATCTTTGAGTAAAACTTGTCACTCGTTGCATTGATGAGCTGTATCTTGCCTTTTTTGTGCTTAGGTTTATGATTTGTCATTACCCAAATATAAGTTCCAATTCCTGTGTTATAAAAAAGATCCTTTGGTAAAGCTACAATCGCTTCCAAATAATCGTTTTCAATAATATGTTTTCTGATGCTGCTTTCTCCACTTCCTGCATCTCCTGTAAACAAAGCAGATCCATTGTGAACACTGGCAATACGAGTTCCAAGAGGTGTATCATGTTTCATTTTTGAAATCATGTGTAAAGAAAACAAAAGCTGTCCGTCGTTTATTCTTGGAGTTCCAACCGTAAAACGAGAATCCAAAATTTCTACTTTCTTCCCGCCAGTTGAAAGTTTTGCCTGATCAGTTTTCCAAGACTTTCCATAAGGAGGATTTGTAAGAATAAAATCAAATTTTTCTGTAGGGAATCCGTCGTTTGAGAGAGTTGATCCAAATACAACCTTGTTATCCGTTTCCCCCTTCAAAAGCATATCAGCTTTGCATAGAGCGTAAGTTTCAGCTTGCAACTCTTGCCCAAAAGTGAAAATATCAGCTGTAGATTGTATTACACTTTCATCTGATTTGATAAAATCTTTGGCAATAGAAAGCATTCCACCGCTACCCGCGCACGGATCATAAATTGAAAGAGGTTTGTTTTTTATCTCTTTTTGAACAGGTAGAAACAGAATATTTGTCATTAATTGAATAACTTCACGAGGGGTGAAATGCTCTCCCGCCTCCTCATTATTCTCTTCATTAAATTTACGAATAAGCTCTTCAAAAACATATCCCATATCATGATTATTTAGCTTTTTTGGGGATAATTTATTACTAGCATCACTAAATTTTTGAATAAGTGCAAAAAGAATATCTGATTCCTCAAGTGTTTGGATTTGATTTTCAAATTTAAATTTCTGTAATATATCTTGAATATTTGAGCTAAAACCATGTAGATACTGTTTGAAATTAGCTTTAATATTCTCAGGATCTTTCAAAAGTGTTTTTAATGTAAAATCAGAAATGTTATAAAATGAATATCCTGTAGCTCGTTGTAAAACTGGCTCTATATTTGTAATCTTATCTTTAAATTTTTTATATTCTGATAATGTTTTCTCTTTTGTTTCTTCAAGTTCACTATCAATACGAGTAATAACAGTCATTGGGAGGATGACATCTCTGTATTTTCCTTTTACATAAATATCTCGCAAAATATCATCAGCCACTTGCCAAATAAAATTTGTTATAACTGAATTGCTTTGATTCTGATTAGGCATAATTATTATTTTCTATTAATTGCAAGTTTATTTGCTTTCTAAGTCATAATCCACAACAAAGTGCTTTTTGTCAAGCTTACATCATCCAAATAGGCTTTTCCTCTCTCCAGTTCAGAGGTCACAAAAAACCAAAACACGTGTTTTGCAATTTTCATATTAGTCATTTTTAGACTTCAAGTTTAGACCATTTGTCATATTTTTTAGCTCTTTTGTCGCTCTCTGATTTTGAATACTCTCAAAATTCTTTTTGGCTTCTACGACCAACTTTTCCATTCTGGGTTGCTTGTCCTCCCCCTGATTGATCAAATAGGCATTAAGTGTCTAGCCCTGACAAAACTATCAACTCTTCAATCTCTGCAACATCACGAATATTTAGCTTTTGTTTAGCAAATTTTGGATTTTCTTTTTCCCATTCTTTAGCTGTTTTACCAAACATTATCAAGTTTAACATATCAGCTTCATCAGCATAAACCAGACTTTCTTTGAATTTTGATAGATTTAGGCTTTCTAACCGAGTTTTGATACTATCTGTATGTATTCTATAATTTGTTTTGGTTAAGCTTCTTTTTATTTGCCATTCTAGAGAGTGAGTTGTTTGCTTTTCTAATTCTTTTAACCTCTGAAATTCTTTGATTATATAAAGCTTGAACTCTGGAGACAGCCAACTGGCAAACTCTAAGGCGATGTCTTTGTGAGCAAAAGTTCCGCCACCGTATCTTCCTGATTTAGAGTAAATACCAGCAGCATTCGTAGCTTTTACCCATTTTTTTGGAGACATGACAAAACTATTCTCACCTGTTTGTTTTTTAAACCCCTCGAATTCGACTGGGTTAAAATTTTGGTTATAATCAGTTTCCCACAATCCTAAAAATTTGATGGTAAAATCAGTTCTCATCCAATTAGCAACAACCTGATCTGGATGATCTGGATTTTTCCACTTTGCCATATCAGTAAGTGAAATAAAATCATCACCTTCTTTGCTGGTTTTTACATTAATTTCTATATCCTTAATAATTAATTTTTTAGCCATAATTTTAATTTATAATTTCTTTTAGAACACCATCTACTTGTTCTTCAATTGCCAAAATATCCTTTATAATCTCTTCTTTGATCTTTGTCCCGCAGAGAGCTGTCTACCACAGGCTTTCTTTTTTTCAAAACAACTTCTTCATTATCATCTTTCTTCAGTCTTTCAACAATTATCTGAGTATATCCAAAATCTTCATTATCCAAAATCTTTGAAAACTAATTTTAATCTACTATTTTAATTATTTTTTGTCAAACAATTTTATACATCTAATATATACTAGACCTCTTTCCCAATTCCATTTCCAATCCATAAATCCTAAGATTTAACTAAAAAAACACTTCTTTCAATTCGTTTTACCAGTAAAAGTCATTTCAAAAAGAACATTTTTAGAATAAATTTAAGAATTTCTACTTGAAAAGCGAATTAGGAAAGAGGTCCACTAAAAAAACCAAAACACGTGTTTTGGAATATATAAATTATAGTAAATTGCAAACCAACAACTACGGCAGGTAATAGAAAGGGTTTAGTAGTGAATTACCCTGACGGATTTCAAAATGCAGATGCACTCCATAACAACCCAAGTTGGCATTGTATCTACCGTAACTCCTACCAGAACAACCCATATTACCAAGCAGCTGACCTTGCCTTACCACCTCTCCAACTTTTACATTCATTGTGGATAGATGAGCATAAACGGTTTTGAACCCGTCTCCATGATCTATCATCACCTTATTACCATAGCCATAGTTATAACTACCCATACTAGCTTCTATTACTGTACCTGCTTTTACCGCAGAAATTGGTGGAGTACCACCACGGGAAACATCCACAGCTTTGTGACTGGAACTATAACATGTTGTAATAGACCCACGAACAGGCCAGATAAACCCAGCATCAATCTTGTTGCTAGCAGAAACACTACAAACTATAGATGATGCACGCAGTGCCAAAATTCGCTTTCTTTCCTCTTCTGCCTTAAGCCTTTGCAACCTATCTACCTCATCCTCGTTATATTTGGCTATTACATTATAATCATCCAATGGAACAAGTACAAGAGACCCTTTTTGTATAACACTTTTTACAGATTTTAGAACATCTGGGTTTTCGTCTACAATCCTTTGGTCACTTGTATGATATATACGAGCCAACTCCTTTATCGTTGTAGTTTTTACCGCATTGTATATATAACCATCTGCCCACGGGAGGTAAACGCTATCGCCGACCTTCAGTTGATCTATCTGTTGTATATTGTTGTTGAACAAGACAGTTTCTATCTTTAGCCCATACAAAGCGGCAATACTAGCAGGGGTGTCTCCCTCCTCTACAGTATGTCTTGTGATTGTCTTGATATACAATTCCTTGGAAAAATCTATTGGTACAAATGCCTCTTGCTCGCTGATAGATGTCTGAGTTACTAGACCAACGGTTTCTTCATCCACGTAAGTCTCTGCCATTACAGCTGTCTGTAGTAGTGAGTTGGTGTTGGACTCTGTTGCAAAAACATTTGCAAATGCAAGAAAACCAAGAGATGCTATTATGATTATAAATAAATATATTTTACTAGTTATTTTGGATAAAACTGAAACTGCTGAAGCAGCTTTTGCCAAAAACATTCTAAGGTTTATCTTTAGTTCCAACATCCAGAGATCTCTTGCGTTGGAGTTTGTAATAACTCTAAAAAAGTCTATAACAGTGTTTTTTACACTATTCAATCTAGTTGGGGCTTTTATCGCTTCTTGGTAGCCAAAATCTAGCGCTAAGTATGACTGATAAACAGTGTTATTGATTATCCTAAAAATTAAAGAAAACAGGCAAGTGATAAAATGTTTACTACCCATTATAAAACTTACCAAACCCTCTCTGGAGGCAACTATTACACTCATCAAGCTAACTTTTACAGATGCAAAGTCAGAAAACACAGCAAAGCTGGCATCTTGCTTGCCTGTAAGGACAAAATTAGGCTCTGTTATAATAGTGAGAGAGTTTAGACCGATTAATTGCTGGTTGTTTTTTGTCATCTTAAAACCATCCAACCTCTGCTCTAGTTGTAGGTTTCTACTCTTTCTTACCTTTATCTCAGACATAGTGTATGGTATTAAAGTATTTCGAAAATAAAATATAGCCTATTTTTCTGATGTTGTCAAATTATT
>JAOZKL010000115.1 GCA_029935375.1 Patescibacteria group bacterium
AAGATGCATTGAGACTAAAAGCTGGGTATGAAACTGGTGAAGATGTCTTTTCTAGGTTCTCTGATCTTAAAGAAAAATATGAGAATGCGTACAATGCCTTTGTCAAAATGTTGGAAGAAAATATTGAAAAAGATAAAGAGAAAACTAAATAACATCGAGGAGGAGAAAAATTAAACCTGCAGGAATATCCTGCTTTTTTTATTGATTAAACAAACAAACAAAAACAGCCCCATAAAAGGGGCTGCCAAAATCAAGTATGTCAAAATCTATCTAGAAAATTAGGTTGGTTATGATTTTACAACTTTCATTTTCTTGTTTTTCTTCCAGTATGTGTATCCTCCAAGGGCTACAACTGCAAGGATAGAAGCAATTATTCCGATTGCTACATCCGCTTCTCCACCAGTACTTGGAAGAGCATTTGCAATTACGTTTACATCTGAACCAGTGTCTACAGCGACAGCAGCGCCTACGGCAGCATATACATCAGCTGAACCAAGATCCGGACCAACATTCATACCAGCACATGTATAGTTATTTCCTGAGAAAGAACATGAAACTGCAGTTTGACCGTCAACATTCATATTCAATCCATCAACTGGAGGAGTGAATGCACTTCCTAGTGTACCTGTACAAGTTGTTGTACTGCTTACATAAGCTGTTGTACAAACAGGGCTTAGGGTTGAAATGTCTGGTTGAGTAAATGGAGAGCTTGAAGCATTTACTACAATAGTATCTGCATTGTGCAAAGGACCTGTACCAAGTTGTGAACTAATCTGTATGCTTGATCCAGTTGTACTTCCGACAGGTACATTACTACATGTTACTACAGCGGCAGCGGTACCAGTTGGTGTACATGACCCACCCATGTCACCTGTTATACCCATTTGGAAAGTTGTTCCAAGAGTTGTATCAGCAGGCAGTGTAAATGTACAAGTTGTTGTACCACCAGCAATAGCAGGAGAAGCACAATTATAATCTACAATTGACCCCATCTGACCTTCAATCAGATCTGCAACACTAGCAGCTGGACTAACAGCAGGATAGTTTGCACTAGATTCGAAAGATCTGTTATCATTTGGAGCTGGAGCTCCACCATTATCTGTTACATCTACAGTTCCGGCTGGAATATCTGCACCAGTAACAGCTTCGTTAACAGTTATTGTACAAGTACCAGCAGTTACACCAGTTCCTGTATAATCTGTACCACCTACATTTACTGTACAAGTTCCGTTTGGAGCTACTAATGGATTACCAGTTATAGCTTTTATTCCAGTGATTTGAACTTGGTATGATGCATCACCTGTAACTGGAGTCCCAAGGATTGTCGCAGTAGGAGCAGGAGTTGCTGTTGGATCAAGAACATCATCAGTTTTTGTCCAATTTA
>JAOZKL010000062.1 GCA_029935375.1 Patescibacteria group bacterium
AAACGAACCAAAAGATCAAGAGAAGATAAAACTCACCTGCGTTCAGACAGTTATCCTCTCAATACTGCCCAATTTCACATTCATCTTTTTTTAATTGCAAAATTGCCCCTCCAGCACTTAGTAGAATTTGGTTTTGCTTTTACGATGAGGTGTGGGTGGTTGTTTTTTTTGACAGAACAACTGGATCCAGTATCCGTCCTGTCATGCCCGCGAAGGCGGGTATCCACGACTTGCCAGTCTGACTTTGGCAATGAATTAAATTCGGCAAGCAAAACTGGATCCCGCATCAAGTGCGGGATGACAGGGGGTGGTTTGTTCCGTTCATTTTACCTTGATGCAAAACGAACCAAAAGATCAAGAGAAGATAAAACTCACCTGCGTTCAGACAGTTATCCTCTCAATACTGCCCAATTTCACATTCATCTTTTTTTAATTGCAAAATTGCCCCTCCAGCACTTAGTAGAATTTGGTTTTGCTTTTACGATGAGGTGTGGGTGGTTGTTTTTTTTGACAGAACAACTGGATCCAGTATCCGTCCTGTCATGCCCGCGAAGGCGGGTATCCACGACTTGCCAGTCTGACTTTGGCAATGAATTAAATTCGGCAAGCAAAACTGGATCCCGCATCAAGTGCGGGATGACAACAGGGATAGTACTGGATGACAATTTAAGATTTTATACTTGACAAATTCTACAAAATATCTTTCTATTTAATCAAACCAAGTATTTATATTTATGGCTACTAGATCACTACCCGCAAAGGGTCAAAAGAACTGGGGAGATATGTTAAACAACTATCTTTCAATAGCAACAGATGAAAATGGAAGTGTTTATACATTTGAAGATGATGCAGAGATGATTGCATATTTCGATGGCTCTACACCACATAAGACATTGGATCACGGCAAAACAGCATTTATCAAAGGCACTGGTAAGATAATGAAATATGATGAGGAAGTTTCTTCTTCCTGGAAGATAGCTTGGAGGTCAGGTAGTATGACCGGAGATACTGCACCATCATCTGGTGTAGAATTAGGAGACACATTCTACAACACAACAGAAGAAAAGATGTATTTCTGGAATGGTTCAGAGTGGATAGATTTTCCTGGAGGCTGAGGCTCATCTTCATCAAACTCTTCCTATAGACCAGCGTATCTGTTAGGTGGAACAGAGGTTGATACTACTTCAGATATAAATGACATATCTGATGGAAGTTTCAAAATATCCATAGACGGTTCTGAGTATGATATTACAGGGCTGGATTTTAGTGGAGTTAGTACATATGAAGAAGTTGCCACAATAGTTCAGGCAGGTATCAGATCTCAAACCAGTGGACTAGAAACCTGTACATGGGAGACAGATAGGTTCAAGATACAATCTACAGACTCAACCAAAAACAGTGCAATAACAACCTGTACAGTACAGGGCACAGGAACAGATGTATCTGGAGCTGCACAAAATGGATCTACTACAAAATACTATCTAGACCTTGGACTAAATGCTACTGTATACATGAGATTTGTATTTGTAGATGATGCGTTCTGGGGTAATGGATCTAACGGACCATTAGTTGTACCAGGTGGAACTACAACATATTTAGAATTAGACACAATGTATCAATATTCATCTATAGATATATCAGGAACTCTAAGATTTAACGGAGAAAACGGAGCAGTTTTCCTAAAATGCTCAGGAGACTGTAGTATAACTGGTACTATAGAACTGAGAGGAATTATAACTCAAGCAGGAGGAATAACCAGAGAAACAGTTCAACATACACTTAGTAGTAGTACGGAGGTGAGGGGAGATACTGCAGAGACTGGGGTTGATGGGGTGAATGGATGGAGAAATAGCAATGGGACACCTGGTAGTTTAGGTGGGTATGTTCGGGGTGGTTGCGGTGGCAATGGTGGTAGGGGTTCAGATGGAGACAGTCCATACACCAATGGTGGTAATGGGGCTAATGGAGCTGATGGCTCTGGAACAACTGGAGCGACTTGTCTACAATTGCATGTTGGTGGAGACCTTACATTGAATGGTACTATTATGGCGAAAGGTGGTACAGATGGTGGTGATGGTGGTGATGGAGGGTCTGGTCGTGGAGGCGATGTTGTAATTTACTATCGCAGTACTTTTACCGGAAGCCTTGATAATATACAAAACCAAGGAAATGGAAATGCTGGAACCTTAGGACCCGGTGCAGCAGAAAATTCAAACCCTCCAACCTTGGGTCCTGGCATAGATGGCGCAGCAGGCTCTCCCGGAACTGGTGGCATAGACGGGCTAAAAATCTGCGAACAAGTCGGGGTTTCTGACTATGCAGAGCCTTACGAACCCGGAGTGTTTTAATATTTAAATTAACTTTATTTGACAAAACAGAATCTTAGTGATATGAGTGTCTGTATTATGTTTTATGCTTCAATTATGGCTGGCGGTACAGGTACAAGACTGTGGCCAGTATCTAGAAAATCTACACCAAAACAGGTCAAACCATTCATGGATGACAAAACTCTGTTACAAAAAACTTACAACAGACTCCTTCCCAAATTTGGCAAAGACTGTATCTGGATAGCCACTAATGAGTCTCAGATTCCCTTTGTTAATAAACAAATATCTAATTTTCCAAGCGAGCAAATCTCTGCAGAGCCTGCAAAGCGAGATACTGCCGCAGCAATAGGGCTGGCAACGCTACGAATATTTGCAAAAGACCCAGATGCCTCTATAATCAACATCAATTCTGATGCCTACATTATAGATGAAGAAGAATACCTGCGCATCATTACAGAGGTGGAGAAGTTCTTGGAGAAAAACAGAGAATACATAGTTGGTGTTGGTATATCACCAACCTACCCAGAAACTGGCTATGGGTATATAAAAAAAGGTAAAAAATTATTTGAGTCCAAAAAAGATACGATATATGAAGTTGCTCAGTTTACTGAAAAACCTGGGTTAACAACAGCATCCCAGTATATAGCATCGGGAGATTATCTTTGGAATCCTACTCTTTTTGCATGGAAAGCTGCTAAGATGCTTGACCTATTCAAGGAACACTCTCCAGAGATTTATAATAAGTTAATGGAAATAGAGCCTTTTATTGGCACTGATAAAGAAGAGCAGAAAATATCAGAAATATATCCTACAATGCCGTCTATATCCATAGATTATGCAATTTTTGAAAAGGCTGAGAACATGGCTGTAATCCCTGGTAATTTTGGTTGGTCGGATGTAGGTAACTGGAAAACGCTGTATGACCTACAAGATAAGGATGATAACAAAAATGTAACAAAAGGCGATGTTATCGTACACAAGAGTGAGGGAAATTTGATCTACAGTCAAGCAGAAAAAGTCGTAGCTGTTGTAGGATTGAAGAATTTTGTAGTAGTAGATACAAAAGAAGCTTTGTTAATCTGCGACAAAGACAATGCACAAGATGTCAAAAAAATCGTAAATAAGCTGAAAGACAAGGGGTTGGAGAAATACTTATAATTTTTGTACAAAAAAAATAAACCGGGTCACTTTGTGTTTCCCGGTGTTTTATTACTGTCTATTGATCAGCTCAATTTTTATGAACTGATTGATTGATTTTACTTTTTCAACAATTGCTTCAAAATCTGAGCCAGAGAGGTTTAACAATACTCTTGTTTCTCCAAAATCTATCATAGAGTGTTTTACATACAAAAACTTTTCAGTTTTGCGTAAGTTAATCTGCCATCTTGCGCTCCTAGTGATATTATATCACATAATGAAAGCATCTATTTTGGACATTCTCATTATGCTTTCTACACTTCTTTGATTTGATCACCAGTACCATACTTTGTGCTTAATTATAATTTCCTCTTCGCTTATATAGCTTCATTTTATTACATAAGCTCTATAAAATCATCAGGCATTTCATTGATCGTTTTGGACTAAGAAAACCTTCATTTCAATAAAGTTAAAAAAATAAAAAATATTAAGATACCTTTGCAGGTGCAAAATTATTAGCATAGTTTAACGCCTTGGTCAATGTTTCTTTGTATGCTAATATGCGATTGTTGACAAAATACGTGTTTTGAATAATATTTTATTTGTGAAAATTAAGATAATAGCAGTTGGGAAGACGAGGAATAAGTGGATACAAGATGGAGAGTCCGAGTATGTCAAAAGATTGAAAAAATATGCTACAGTAGATTTTATCATCGTGCCAGAGACTGGAAAAGGTGATAAGCAGAAAATTTTGGATCAAGAAGCTGGTAGGATTTTGAATAAATTTAAACCTTCTGATTTTGTGTGCTTGCTCTCAGTTAACGGCAATCAATTGTCTTCTGTTGATTTTTCAGATTTATTACAAAAATGGGATGAGCAACAAGGTGGTAATATTACATTTATAATTGGAGGGTCATTTGGAGTTTCGGAAAAAATTGAAGAAAGAGCTGATTACAAATTAAGTTTTTCCAAGATGACTTTTTTGCACGAGATGATAAGGATTTTCTTACTAGAGCAGTTATACAGAGGTTTTTCTATACTAAGAGGGGCAAAGTATCACAAAGGAGATAAAAAACTGTAATTTGATGCTTTATTTTTGTAATAAAATTAGCAATCTACAGTAGTATTTGACAATAGCTAAAATATATGCTATAATGAAGGTTCTTAGAAGAATTAAATTTTTTCAAACTTTTTACATTTTAACAAAGAAATAAGATGACTAAAAAAACAAAAAATATTGTAAAAGATATTATTGCAAATTGATTATTGGTGGTGCTTTCGATCACTTGAGTATACTTTTTTTGATATACAGCTGTATTGCGATTTGATCATCAGGCATTATACTGATTTTTATCTTTTGCTTTATCGATGGTAATATTTACTTCAATAAATGTATATATAGATGCAGATTTTGATAATTGGAAGAAGAGAATGAGAAGAAGGG
>JAOZKL010000063.1 GCA_029935375.1 Patescibacteria group bacterium
TTGGCGCAAAACGAACCAAAAGACCAAGAGAGGATAAAACTTGCCTGCGTTCAGACAGTTATCTTCTCAGTACTGCCCAATTTTACATTTACTTTCTTTAATTACAAAATTGCCCCTCCAGCACTCGGCAATTGCGGTTTTTACTTCTACGATGGTGAAAAAGGTGGTTGTTTGTTTCTTATGGATTCCGCATCAAGTGCGGAGTGACAAGGGAAGGTGCGGGCATGACAAAACACGGGATTATTTTTTACAATTCACATATTACAAATGGTAATCAATATTATGCCGGCGTTCTTATCTCTGCGTCTGTAAGCTAGTCTATTTTAATAACTTTTTTAGTTCGTAGATCTTCGCTCATTTCGTATTCTCCGTGTTTGATGCGGATTAGTCTCTGTACTTTTTGTTCTGCGTACTCACACATTTTACGGATTTGGTTGTTTCTACCCTCGGTCAGTGTAAACTGGTACCATTGTAGTTTTTCTTGTAGTTTAAGATAGTCGTACTTTTCCATACTGCCTTTTGTCATTTTTTCTATCTCAACAGTATTTAGCTTATAATCATCCACGGTTATACCTTTTTGTAGCTCTTCTATTTCTTTGGATAGCAATCTCTTCATTAGTCCAACTAGATATACTTTTACATGTTTGTGTTTTGGGTGAGTTAGTTTCTGCAATAGCTCTCCGTCATTGGACATCACCAGTAACCCTTCGCTCATATAGTCCAATCTGCCAGCAGGTTTTAGTTTGTGGTATCTAGGTGGCACAGAGTCGTATATTGTCCTACGGTCAAACTGCTCTTTTTTTGCCGTTATTGTAAATATTGGCTTATAAAACAATACAGTTTCGTTTTTATCTACAGACTTTATTTCCCCCCATTCGTTATTATCTAGCAGTGTAACTTTTACATTTTCATCTACTTTGTTGTGAAACTCAGCATGTACTCCATCTATCTTTACCCTTCTGCTTTCTATCAGTTCATCTGCAGATCGTCGTGATATTCCTAGGCTTTTTGCTAGAAACTGGTTTATTCTCATTACATTCTTTTTCATAATATTGTTTTATTTAATAAATTTTTTGAAATCTTTTTTTAGTAGTTCTATCCCTCTTTGCCAGAACCCTTTCTTTGGTTTTTTCTTTAGTCCTGTTGTAATCAATGCTTTGTTGGATATATCTTTTATCTTTTCTTTGGATTTTTGTAATAGGCTTTTTTCTATTTTATCTGGATTTTTACCCATTATCACAGTGATAATAAATTTGTTTAGCTTTTTCTCCAATCCCATAGATCAACTATCATAACTACAAAAGTGATAAATGTCAATCTTTATAAAACTTGGCAATTTCATCTACATTCTCTTTGCTACCAAGTATAATTGGTTCTGTTTGGTCGTGCTCTTGTGGTATTATGTTCAGAGGGTTTATCAGTTTTCTACCATCAAAACTGAGTGATTTGCCACCAGCTTGATTTATTATCATACTCATTGGTGATATTTCATACATTAGCCTTAGCTTGCTTTTTGGTTTTTGCTTTGTTTCTGGGTAGGTAAATACCCCACCTTGGATCAAAAATCTATGAATATCTGCAACCATTGCTGCTGCATATCTGGTTTTTCTGTTTCCTTCTTTTTTGATAAAGTCTATATATCCTTGAACTGGCTCGGCGTAGCTGTTGTATGCATTTTCATTTAATGAATAATTTTTGCCAGATTTTGGCATTGTTATATTCTGATGAGTTAGGAAATAACTATCTAGTTCTGTATCTAGCGTAAAACCATCTACTCCATCTCCAAATGTCATTACCATCATACAGCTAGTGCCGTATAATACATAACCTGCGCAGATTTGCTTGTCTCCATTTGGCAATTGCCTGTTCTCAAAATCTTTAGCATCATAGATGGAAAATATTGTACCAAGATTGAGATTTACATCAATGTTGGAAGAGCCGTCCAGAGGATCCATACATATTATGTATTTCCCGCTTTTATTCAATTCCACAGGGTCTTGCAATTCCTCAGAATACACCATTTTGATTTGGCCTGTTGCTTCTAATTTTTTGATTATCAAACTATTTGCAAAGTCATCTAGTTTTTGAACTTTATCCCCATATACATTTGTGGTTCCTGTGATTCCGTAATTTCCTTCCAGCCCAGCACTCCGTAATTTACTTGCTATTATTTTTGTACTTGCTTCAATCTGTGCAAATACAGCTAATAGATCTGGATGGTCTTTTATAATATATTCTGTTAATGTTTGCAGTGTTTCCAAGTGTTTTGACATATAAATAGGCTGAGTCTTTTTTCTAATTTTGTCAAAAAGAAACCCGCTTAGTTAAAAACGGGTTATGCAAAAAAGTAAACAATTGCAACTATTATAGAGGCAATTATCACAAGCGACATTACAAACTCTCGTATTATACTTGCCAATTTCTTTTTCTTCTTGATTGTTTTTTTCTTTTTAAATTCAAAAAGTCATGGCTGTCACTCTATTGTGTTTATGCTCTTTTCTGCAATATTTTTGGCTGCTGATACAAACCCTTTTACAACTTTTTTGGTTGTGGATACTTTTTTGTCCTTTGATTTCAGGTTTTTATTCATCAATCCAAAGGGTCATTCAGTAATCAGGCTTATACCTAGTCTTGTAAGCTCTTTAAACATTTCAACTTTGTTATAGAATAAAAAGAAGCTATGTTTTTGTGTAACATTTTACAGTTCTTGTCAAAACTTGTTTTGTGTGAAAAGCTGGCTAGTCTTTTGACATTTTTATATTTTAATTTCTTCGTTATGTTATGAATCAAAAATGCATGGATAATCTTGCGAGATGATATAAGAATAATCAAGTATCATATTGCTCAGGGTATAGTACATCACATGATGGAGGCTTTGAGCGTTGCGATGGCAGCTGTTAATATTGCACATTACTGATTTTGATATTTTGATAAATCAGGGTTGGATTTCTTAATTTTCTGAGGCGAAATTATCATAACTTCAGTTCAGTTATCGTGGTTAATACCTATAGCTAGTGTTGTTATTATTTTCCTGATGTTTGGATATTTTGTACTTTATCCTAATGGTAGGATAAGAACTATCAAATATTTGGACAAAAAACCTTGTAGTTATTCAGATGCCAGCAAGAATGTTTGGTTGTTTGAAAAGGTGCATGAGTCTACAACTGGTATAATAATGACTGTAATGCGAGTATTTGTTAAAATACTTTTGTATTTTGTATTGGATAAGAATCCACTAGTCTTTGACGCTGAAACAGATCTTTGGATAGCCGGGGTTGTATTATTTATAATATTCTTAGCTAATGTATTGTTCAACTATAGTGATTTTATATCTGCTTTATCAGAAGAGTGAAGCTGAGGAGATAAAGACAAAAGTGTTATGGATGTCATTGGTAATAGTATTATCTTGGCATTTACACATCTTGGAACCACGCTCTGGAGATTGATTGCTGGTATAGCATTGTGGCTGTTTTATGGTCTTAATGTAGCATTGATTTTTGGAATATTTATAGGTATCAGCTGGGCTGTATCTATGTATCCATTAGTTGTATTCGTTGTAACATTTGGAACGATTATTCTTAGTTTTGTATTCAAGGAAAAAACCATTCAAAAACATGTTTGGATATACTGAACTGTAGCTTTGCTTGTTTTTCTTGGGCTATACTTTGTATGATCTACTGTTGTAATGATTGTGTTTGGGTCTATTTTATTCCTGCTCCTGACATTGATAGTAGGGGTAATGGAAACATTTATGCTCATCTGGCGATGGAATGTCTATAACGATAAAGTTAGAGAAAAAATTAAAAAGTTTGATGACAATTGATAGGTGGTTTATAATAAGCCATCTATTTTTTTGGTTATTATTTGTTTTATTCTCTGTGGCTTGTCTTCTTGATGGCTTGTCTTATTGCTGATAGCACAGACTCTGTTGGATTGTAGGATGTTTCTTCTACACGGATTTCTTTATCCCCTCCAAATGTGGAGATTACACAGTGTAGTTCCTTTTCTCCGATTTTCTCCATCACAACTGTGATTCTTTCTACTTGATTGTTTTTCTCAAACACTTTTTGCAGCTTTTCAGAGAATACTTCTTCATCAAAGTGAACATTATTATTGAACTCTTCCTTGTCAAAATTCTTGTATGTATATATGATATTGTGCATAATAAAAGTGTTAATATTTATAACAACTTAACTATAAAAAAAGATTTGGTTTTTGTAAAGCTATAAAACTTGACAACTATCATTTCTTGTTGCTATTAGTTTATACAGAGGTTGTTTTTATCTCTATTTTTAATTTTTAACCAGGGAAAAATGTTATGGCTGGCTATATGACTATGAGTATTGATTATCATTTTATGGAATATTGTTTGATGGGTTGATAGGAAGTTCTTTAAACAAAAGAAGGCGGAAAGCTCTTCATTGCGAGACAAGTTATTGTCAAAATTCCAGAAGAAAAAACAAACAAAGGATGAAATTGCAAAAGAGTCTTTTTCCAAAAAAGCCGAACAAGCAAAGACCAAGTTTTGGGATGGTGTGGAGAAAGTAAAAAACCCAATAAAAAAGAAAAGTTTCAAACTAAAGGATTTGTCTTTCAAGTCTTTCTGGCAATATCTTCGTTATGATCTGTTTAGTAAATGATCTAGTAACAAAGGATTTGTTTGATGGTTTTTTATAATTGTTGGTTGAGCTGCGGGTCTGTGATTGGCTGTAGTTGGTTGAATCTTGTGGTTGTTGTACAAATGATTAGCATTTATGTGACAACCGGGGCATTATATAATCCGTTACTTGTTTTTCTATATCCCATTTACGACAACTTACTATCGATTGTTTTGATGAGAGCGGTATCTTGTGCTTCCTGTTGCAATATCATCATTTGTTTGATTCGGTGTGTGACAGGTTTGAGA
>JAOZKL010000018.1 GCA_029935375.1 Patescibacteria group bacterium
ATACAGAAATTGCAAAAAAAGTATACGAAACCTCTCCAGATTATGTTATATTAACAGGCAAAAGTTTTGCATTAATTACATATAAGGAGTTGCTAAGATTAGGATTCTCTACAGATAATTTGATACTTGAAAAGCCTACAAACAAAGATAAGATAAGCAATAAACTCTCTGATATAATAAAAAAACCAGCCTGTATAATACTAGAAGGCTGGGGAGCAAAAAAATATAAAAAATCTATAGGATTAGAATAACCCAAAGAATTTTCTACTTCTCCTTCTCTTTTTACGCTTTGTTAAAAAAGTAGGTGTTTTTGGCTTTTTCTTTTGGATAGACTTAAAATCAGGTTTTCTAATCTTTTTTATCTCTCCTTTCTTATTCTTTACAAAATAATATGTACCTGCAGCGATACCTGCTATTCCAGCAGCGGCGGCACTAATGTTTCCAGCTTTTCGTAAGTTTTGATTTGTATAGAGACCTTCGTTTCTAACCTGAGAAACTTTTCTATCTTTATCTAATTGATCTTTTTTCTTGATAATACCAGTAAAACCAAGTATACTCAAAATTGCAGAAACAAAAACAACAACAGCTGAAATCATAATAACTTTTTATTCACTTTAGATAATATCACACTTTATATATATAGTCAAACCTAAACCCTAACAACAACCGGAATAATCATTGGACTCTTCTCTGTTTTCTTATAAACAAGATTAGAAACTTCTGTCCTCATGGCTTTTCTCAATTCTGAGAAATATGTTTTTGATTGCGGATCTATATCTAATTTATCAAAACTAGTTTTTACTTCAGATTTTATATCTTCAAACAAATCTTTACTATTTTTCATATATACAAATCCTCTACTAATTATCTCAGGCCCGCTTACTAATTTTTTGGATTTATTCAATAACAAAACAAGAATCAAAGCACCTTCATTGTTCATAACCCTCCTCTCTTGTAATACAACTTCAGAAACAGCTCCTACACCACTGCCATCAACAAGATAGTAATTATCTGTAATAACTTCATCAGTAACTACAACTTCGTTGTGTCTCATCTCAGTGATGCGGCCATTTGCACTAATAAGACAATGTTCTGGATCAATTCCAGTTTCAGCTCCTAATTTAGCAGCCTTCTTCAACATGAAATGCTCACCATGAATCGGCTGTAAATAATCAGGCTTAGTTAAAGAAAACATTACTTTCAGATCCTCTTGTGAAGCATGTCCTGATACATGAATTGCAAATTCTGGTTTGTGATAGACATCGACACCTTTTTTTGTAAGCGCTGACATAAGATCTTGCACTGCAGTCTCATTTCCAGGAACTGGACTGCTAGAAAAAATCACAGAGTCCCCTCCTTGTAGTTTAATATCACGATGCTCGTCTCTGGCCATTCTACTAAGAGCTGCATTATCTTCTCCTTGAGAACCAGTTGATAAAACACAAACTTTCGATGGATCCATGCTTCCAATTTTTCTAATATCTATAACAAGGTCTGATGGAACCTTTACAATTCCAAGTTTGAACACAGCATTAAAATTTGTTACCATTGAACGACCCATTATCGCTAGCTTTCTACCTGTATTATGACATGCATTTATGACATGTTGCATACGAGCTACATTACTAGCAAAGGTCGTAAGCAGTATTCTGCCATCACATTTTTCAAAAATACTGGCAATTTCCTTCTCTACTGCCTTTTCTGAAATAGTATAACCAGGTTTTAAAGCACCTAAAGCGTCAGTCATCAGTAATCTAACTCCTTCTCCACCAAGTTTTGCAAGCTTACCATAATCACTAGGTTTGTTATCAAATGGTGTGTGGTCAAATTTCCAATCTGTAGCATAAACTATTCTACCCATTGGAGTATCTATTGCAAGACCAAATGTACCAGGTGCAGTATGATTTAAGTTTACAAAATCTATATCAAAAGCTCCAAGCTTTAATGGTTTATCTGGATCGATTATCTTAGCTATAAATTTATTATCCAATTTAAACTCTTGTAATCTATTTTTCAGTAGCTCAAGTGTAAATTCTGAAGCAAAAATAGGGATATTTCCAAGTTTTGGTAATATATATGGAGCTCCGCCAATATGATCCAAATGACCATGTGTGTATATAAGGCCCTTTATTTTATGTTTATTTTGTTCTAAATAGCTTGTATCTGGGATTATATAGTCAACACCAGGCCATCTGTCACCGCCACCAAATCCAAATCCAGTGTCAATAATAATAATATCATCTTTATACTCGATTGCAGTCATGTTTAAGCCAACTTCATTTAAGCCTCCCATCGGAATCACTCTAACAGGCTCTGAACCATCAAAAGCAACTGGAGAATTTGAACCAAGAACCGACTCTATTTTCATCGGACCTAAAGACTTAACAGGTAAGTTAAGATTACCCCTAGATGTTGCGGGATTCAACCTTCCAGGCTTACCATTAAAAACACCTCCAACATCACGACTAACCACATGGTGGCGACTTACGTATTTTGGCTTCTCTGACAATAACGCATCTTTACCGTTATTAGTTGGAGCTTGTACCCCCCTATTTCTATCGTTCCTACCCCCTCGTGAAGAAGGACGTTTTGTACTTGAACTTCTACTGCTTGTAGTTGCTCTCGGAGATCTAACACTGCTTTTCTTAGAATAAGATGCATCTTGTGACCTTTCTGTTTTTTGAGATCCATTATCGGATCTACTTTTTTCTCTTGTAACCATAATAAATATGTTTGTTTTAATTTATAACTTTATAAATTACCAACTTTAGGAAAAATAAAATATTGAACGTATTAAAAACAACAACAATATCTCTTCTAAAAGTATGAATATATATAGTAAAAACTTAAAAATAATCTAATCTTCTGGCGTTGCAATCTCCAATCATTGTTAGCAACCTTTAGTTATTGTAATGGTGCCGAAGGACAGAATTGAACTGTCGACACGAGGCTCTTCAAGCCACTGCTCTACCACTGAGCTACTTCGGCAAAATGTAATAAATCTTATATAAAAAGTTAAGTTATTTTTTATTTTTTGTCAACCTTCTTTTTTTGAGACATTTTTAAAGCTTTTATTAACCCAGGGAGAATATCAGCGCTAACCTCAGATTGTTTTTTATGAAGAATATCAGAATTGGTTATATGTATAATACAACCAAAATTTTCTGGTAATTTGTCATTTTTATACAAATCTTCAAATATTGCAGATACCTTTCTTTTGACACAAGTTCTGTCATGCATCTTTTTGAATATTTTTTTTGGTACGATAATCAATAATTTAAAATTTGATCCTCGCCTCTTACTTAAAAGAACCTTTACCAAATCAGTATAAATCCTATAGCGAGTCTTGTAAGTAAGTTTTATAGATTCTGTATCAACTAACCTACTTTTTTTTGGTAACACAAATAACTGTTTTATCTTTTAAAAAACGTGAAAATCTATCTTCTTGTTCTAACTGCTAAGCTTTGTCTCTTCTTTAAACGACGACGTTTTAGAACAGCTTGACCTTTTTTTGTTTTCATTCTAGCTCTGAAACCACATTTACGACGTCTTTGTCTTTTTTTTGGTTGATATGTCTGCGTTGTCTTCATATTATTATAATTTAATTTGTTACAAAAAGAAGTTAATAACAAAATTCATTTTTGTCAAGATTTAGATTTTAAAAGACTTGCCAAGATGTTGTTTTTATATAAAAGTTTTTTAATTAAAAGAAATATGAAGAAAGAAATAGAATTTATTTTAACCAATAATGAGACAATAAGGGAGAAAGTGTATTTACTCACGTTTGAAACTGACAAACTAATAAAACACAGAGCTGGACAATATATAACTTTTGAAATCAAGGGGCAACAAAGAGCTTATTCAATACTGAAAACATGGGAGAATAATGAAAATAATTATATACAATTATTAATAAGCACGTGGCCTGGTGGAGTTGCATCACAGGAGTTTGAAAAAATTGATATAGGGCAAAAATTGATTGGATACGGCCCAATGGGTAGATTTGTATTGAAAAAAAACAATCTTAAAAAGGTTTTTATAGCAACAGGAACAGGGATTGTACCGTTGTTGGCCATGGCAAAAAGAGTAAAGGAACAAAAGCTAGATATAAATTTGAGATTCTACTTTGGTATTCGCAATGCATCAGAAGACTACCTTTCTGAGATGTTAAAAAAGCTTCAGGTTGGTTATAAAAATATAAAAAGACAGATATGCTGTAGTAAAGAGAATAAGACCCTAGAATCGCCATACAGACAAGGCAGGGTTACAGACGCTTTAAGGCATGACATACTAGATCAGGATAATGAATGCGAATATTATATTTGTGGAAACCCGAAGATGGTGGAAGAGGTTGAAAAAATACTAAAAATTGATAAGCAGATCAGTGCTGACAATATACACCTAGAAAAGTATTAATCGATCTGATCTTTTAGATAATTACTTCTCAAACAAGAGATGTTTTCATAGTGTGCAATCTTTTTATTTGATAAATAATATGCAAAATCTAATACGACATCTATAATATTCTTTCCTTCCAAGAACTTGTATATATCATAATTGACTACAATTGAAGAGTCTGCAAAAAATACGTTACCATCAACCATAGAAGGATTTAAAGGGGCGGAGGTTGTATTGCTAGAGAGACAAATTTGATTCTCTTGAGAAAACGTATCAAATGAAACTACTCCAGAACTAATTAATGATATCGCACCTAGATCAAAATGTATTTCATCGTATCTATAAAGTTGCTGTTTTGACAGGCTCTCACTGTTAGTATTGACATAGACTATATAAAAAGGCTCCTTTCCTGTAAAAAAATCTAGTAAAAAACTTTTCTGATTAAATAGAAATTGATTTATATGCCAGAGCTGCATATCGAGCGATACAAAAGACTGATTAGTAATTAACTTTTTTTCTGTTTCCAAGTACAAAGACTCACTTTCTATAAAATAAGTACTTAACACTGTTGTAAAATTCTTCTCCAAAGTTGTAGAATTAGCAAGCTCTCCAGAAGAAAATCTATAACCTCTTAACTCATCCACAAGCTCCAACCATTTCAGATGTAGCTTTGCAGTATCAGAATCACCATTTTCCTCTAAAATATTGATAAGGCTTTCTCTACTTTCTACAGTAGAGTCCCACATATTAGAATAAGATAATGATTGACCAGCCTGAGATGCGAAAGATGTTTTGGGGTTATCTATTAAATAATTACCCAAAATCAGAAAAGTTGAAATAAATAATGTCAAAATTGTTATAAATCGACTTTTAACCTTTCTAATCTGACCATCAATGATATTGGGATTGATAATCCCACTATTTTGGAGGAGATTACGAACTAAAAAATTATTATATTTTTGCTTCTTCTGGATCTTCACTAATAATAGTATAACATAACTATTTATAATTGTCTAAACTAAAATCTTTTTTATGAATCATAAAATATTGACTAGAGTTTTTTTTTAAGATATAATAATTATGTATTCTGACACAAAAAAGAAAGTGACTAACTATAATACTTCAAAACAAGTGAAAACTTGTAATAAAATATACTGCTTAATCGCAGAAATAAAACAAGCAGCGTTGGTATTGATTGGGATTGTTTGTATTGCAAGTGTATTGCTAATAACCAGCGGAAGTGCAAAAAGCGAACACAGGAACTCCTTTGCGTCAATGGATCAGTATAAATCACAAATATATAATATACTCAACCGAATAGACCAAATGCCAAAAGAGAGTAATATAAATAATAAACAGGTATTGGGGGTTAAGATGAAAACTGATATAAACAAAAATGCATACAATCAATATATTGATCAAATAAACCACTTAGAGCAAGAAAGCAGTCAAATATACCAAGAATTAGGAAGTCAAAAAGATATAACTGGCGGGAAAGATGAATTCAATAAAATGCTATCAGATCTGGACTCCTTCATAATAGACACTAAATTATATTATGAGAATTATTATATTTTCAATAACATTACAACTAATATACAAAATAAAAGTATAGAAATAATACAGAACGATCTGTTAACCTTAACAAATCAGATACCAGATCTTCATGAAGAAATAAACAAACTAAAAAGACTAGGAATTGCTGATGAAGACTGGATAAAAGAATTAGAAAACTTTACCAATAGTGTGACAGCAACTCAAATATCATTAGAAAATAGTGAGGAGATAGATAAAAATCTTATAAATACTAAAAAATATTATCAAAAAGTTTTTCAACCTACATTTAAAACTGCCTACCTTTTAAAAAATATTGAAACAGCCAAATATGAGCTACTAATGGAAATAGGTAATTTTGAACAATGGCAATCTAATTATATAAAATCTGAAAATAGCATGCGACTTGAATCTGGCAGCACAATAATCATAAAAAAAAGATAATATAGTCTATGCGATATAATAGCAAAATTTACAAAACAGTATTATATAGTCTATTATTAACAGTTATTGTTAGCACCTCTATACTATTTGTTGTTATATTAAAAAACAGATTTTATAAGCCGACCATTACATCATCTGAACTTTTTACAAACACCTTGATATCAAATAAAGATAAAGTAAGTGATGAATATATTGATACTGCAAAGATCGAAAAAATTTCGATAAAAGAATGTGATTCTCATAATGATTGTGTTGTTGCTGAAATTACAACAAATTCTAAAAATGGCTTAAAGAGAAGCAGTGTCGTATTAAATGATACACAACAACAAAAATATAATGATGGGGACCAGATAGTGGTTAGAGAAGAACAAGACAATCAAATCTATACAATTATCTCGCATAACAAGTTAAATACAATCTATATACTTATTATTATAACAGTATTAATATTCTTATTGATCAATGGGATAGATGGGCTAGTAGCTATGATCAAGGCTGGGCTAATTTTAGCTGGCTTGTATCTTCTATTTAATACAACCATTATATCGCCAGGAAATTTTGCTATATTTGGACTTGTTTTCATTTTCTCAATCTTTACTATCCAACAAATAAATATAATTAAGAAGAAAACTGAGAGAAACCTTCTAGTATCGTTAATTTCTGGATATGTTACACTACTGATAGTGACTCCAACAACTTTTCTTGTAAGAAACCTCTTGAATATCGACAATCCAAGTAATTACAACATGGATACACTACTAACACTATCAGAATTCAATATAATAGAATATATAAGCGCGTCTGATATGTTTATTATTATACTTCTGACAATCTTAACTTTATTTATTACGAAAATAACGAATATTATTGTCAAACTAAACGCAGAAAATAAGAAACAAAATCCTAATCAAACTTTTTTACATTTAAACATAACAACTATCAAAAAAGCTCGAAAACATATTATAAGTAATATAGGAAATCTACTGCTCATAACAACAGCTATTAACATCCCAATATTATTTATGTTATTCTCGCTAGTCAAAAATGGTGTATCCACTCAGTATATCCTCAACACTAGCATGGTACTAGAAATTGTATTATATATTATCATCTCCACAATATCAATAATACTAGCAGCTGTAATATCAACATTAGTATCATCTCTTTATCACAGCAATAAGTACAAAGCTGAAAATGTTTTGATAAAAAAAATAAAAATTTAATCTTCAGACTCTAGTTTTCTATTTATTTCGCTAATTCTTGCAATACTCTGTTGAAATTCAGTTTCATTTTTACTAAAATACTTTCTTCCAACTACATCACTAACAAAATATAGATAGTCTTGATCTTCTTGTATCGGATTTAAAGCTGCGTATATATTATAATACTGAGGATTAGAAACAGGTCCTATAGGATAGCCTGTATTTTTATATGTATTATATTTGGTGTTAGTTAATGGATCATTTATATATATACAATTTGGCACTTCAAATGTTTGTTGACAAAGTTTGCGATCGTGCCCATACTCTAGTGTAACATCACTACCCCATTTCATACCTATTGCATTTCTATTATTAAAAACACCTGCCATTATCTGCCTTTCTTCATTTACATCGCCTAGGGTTTCTTCTGTTATCCCCCTTGTTCTACCAGTTTCCTTCTCTAGAACGGAGGCGAGTATAACAACATCTTCGAAGGTTTTATCTGAAGATTTAACTTGCTCCTTAATTTTTTGCCAAACTTTAATATCAAAGTTGCTCAACATAACATCAAAAGCCTCTTGGGCTGTTGCATCAGCAAAGAAATTGTAAGTATCTGGATATAGATAACCTTCAAGATAATATTTAGCACAATTTGATAAATCTCCATAATTACAACTTAACGGCTCTGGTAAAAACTCATATTCACTATCAACAAAATTATTAAAATCTTGCGCATAATTCTTCAATTCTTCTTCTGTAGATATATTGTTTTCAACTAAGATTGATATAATGACATCTATATTAGACCCTTCTCTAATCAAAACATTCTCGACTACTGGACGACGATATTTTTCTGCTTCTAAAAACAACCTCTCTGTTTCATCATTTATTTGTCTAAATATATCTGAGGGCAATGCCGGCACATCAAAAAAGTAAGCACCAACTTGCAAAGGCTCTATAGTATATGATTTGCTCTTGATCATAAACCAAAATTTATTATTTATAATATCAGCCTCTTCTAACTTCTGAGACAAGTTCTGTAAAGTCTCTCCAGATAATACTTCAATAGAATGCTGCCCATCTGGTGAATGCTTTGGCGCTTTATTCATACCAGAGTCAATCTGAAAATACACCCCTCCTATTATAGATACAACAACACCAAAAACTAACAACTTTATTATAACACCTGCTTTAGACATATTTTGTATAATAAGGTTGATGTAAAAAGTAAAAAAAGTCAAGTGTTTGACAAAAAAATGGAAATAATGTAAAAACTTCAAAGGAGTTATAAAAATACACGATTTGCTTTTTTTATTAATATGAAAAACAAAAAACAAAAGATAATATTTTTCTATGTTAAAGCTGGTGGTGGCCACCTCGCAGGTAGTAAAACAATTGCAGAGTCTATACAAAACCAATATCCAGATGTAAAAATAGAGTTGTTTGATATACTGCAAAATTCACATAAAATTGTACAAAAACTTTTTAACAAAGGATATTCATATATAGTTAACTATATACCACTCATATTTTCTGCCGCTTCTATAATAATGAGGCCAAAAAGAGTAAATAAAGCAATACTTGATGCACTAGCGCTTGAAACAAAAAAAGATATAATCAAAATTATAACAAAACACAAGCCAGATAAGATAGTGACTACATATTTTTGTAGTAGAATAATTCGCAAAGCACTAAAAGATATGGATATAGATATTCCACTAATAACAGTTGTCACTGATAATTTCACTCCTCCAAATGCTTGGTTCTCAGAAACTAAGTCTGAATATATAACCCTTAGTCAAAGAGCTAAGCAAGTTGGAGTAGATCAAGGGATAGATCAAAATAAAATTAAAGTATTCGAAGGTCTGATTAATCAAAGGTACAATAAATCAATGACACAAAAAGAAAAAAATATTTTCAAAAAAGAAAAGGACCTTGATAATAATCTAACTATACTACTTACAGGAGGAGGGCCTGGATTAAATAATATGGAAAAGATGGTAAAAAGATTAACAACCATAAACAAAGATGTTAATATATTATGTGTGACAGGGTATAATAAAATACAAAGAAAAAGGATGGAGATTATCGCCAAAAGGAGTGAGAGAATAAAAGTATTTGGTTTTGTAGATTTTATGTATGAATTGATAAATATATCTGATCTGGTTATAAGTAAAGCAGGCCCAGCTAGTGTACTGGAGATATTAATGATTAACAAACCTTTGATTATAACAAGTTATATATGGGAACAAGAGAAGGGGAATATGGAGTTTGTAGTAAATAATAATATGGGATATTATGAGCCAAATCCTATAAGAGCTGTCGGCCTTGTAAATAAAATACTTAATGATAAAGAGCTGCAAAAACAGTTAGTAAAAAATATAAATAAAAATAAAATAAAAAACGAGGTAGATGACCTCGCTAAATATATTTATAATCTATAAATTTACTACAAATGAAATTTATTATTATTATCAGTTGTGGTAGTATTTGACACTCCTACACTAGAACAACTACTTGAGCCTGTATCACCACAAGCTTCTGCTGCACTATTTTTAAGATCCTTGTTTATTTTAATATCTACTACATCCTTGGATGAACCCTCCAGAACAGTCCCCAATCCTTTTTTTCTCCTCCTCTTATCTTCCCTCTTCAAACCAAATGAAGCGAATGACAGAGCTACCTCATAGAACACAATAATAGGAACCAAAAGCATACCAGAAATCATTACATCTCCAGGAGCAACTGCAAATACAATCGCCATCAACCCAAAATATACCTCCTTTCTATGTTTCTTTAATAATTCAATTTTTACAACTCTAAAACGTGCAATTGTGTAAACAAGCACTGGTAACTGGAAGATTAGAATAAGAACCCCAAAAAGACCAGTAAAAAAACTAAAATAATTACTTGCAGTTACAGATACTGTAAACCCTGATAAGTTAATTCCTATTCCTAATAAAAATCTCAATGCAACTGGCATCATATAATAATAACCATATATTATAGCAAAGAAACTAAGAAAAATCGTAGCAATTATATACCAAATGGAAGATTTTCTCTCATTACTTCTTAGAGCTGGAGCAACAAACTTCCAAACAAAAAATATAATCAGCGGGAAAACAACAACAAAGCCACTAAACATGTGTATCTTCATATTGAAAAACATGGCTTCAGAGACTTTCATAAAATGAAGAATGGTATCCTCTCCTCCATTAGTCCCTTTCAATGGATTTGTATAAAACCACATAACTTTTTCACGGAAAGCAATAGTGGCTCCAATGCCTATAGACCATGAAAGCAATATTCGTAAGAACATCTTTTTCAGATCCACTAAATGATCCCATATACTAAAGTGAGTAGTCATAATTTAAAAAAGTTATATTTATAAAAAAGTTACAAAATAACTAACCGACACAAGGCCGGTTAATATAACACCGAAGAATTATTTCTTCTTACTTGCTACTTTTGCTTTGGTGGTAGACTTTTTTGCAACTTTCTTTTTCTTAGTTACCTCTTCTTCATCTTCATCACCTGTTACAGCTTTTGTAACTTCATCCTTAAAACCACGAAGTGATTTTCCTGCATTTTTTGCAACGTTAGGTAATTTCTTACCAAATAACAATAGAGCTACTACTACGATAGCTGCAATTTCTAATCCTCCTAATCCAAACATATATTATACTTGTTTTGTGTTTTATAATTTACAACAAATATACTATACAAACTATTTCGAATTAAGTCAAGTGTTTTTTATTTCAATAAATTTAATACCCCTACTCGCGATCCTAAGATGTCTAATGAACCAGACCATGTAAGTGAATCCAAAGCTCTTTTATCAAAGCCTTTAGCAAAAGCCATTCTACCTATGAAATCCTCCATGCTGGCAAACTCACCATTTTTATCCCTATCTTCTATCAAAAATTCTACAACATTGCTAGGCAACCCCTTCACACTATCAAGGCCATATCTAATAACACCATCTACTTCTATACTGAATCTATTATATGATTTGTTTACATCAGGAGGAAGAACTTCTATACCCATATCTTGACATTCTTTTATTGCAAGAGCGATTTTAACTAAGTTGTTTGACTCTGCTGTCATAAGTGCAGTCATGAATTCTGCTGGATACTCCGCTTTCATATATGCAGTCCAATATGCAATCATACCATAGCTGCTGGCATGGGCTTTATTGAAACCATAAGCAGCAAATGGAACCATTACATCCCAAATGTCCTCAGCTTTTTTCTCTGTGAGCCCAGAATGTACCTGACAACCTTTTACAAACTTTATATGTTGTTCATCCATTATAGATTGAATTTTTTTACCCACACCCTTACGAAACTTATCTGCATCTAACCAATTATAACCAGCCAAATTAATGACTGTATACAACAAATCATCCTGATATACCAATATACCATATGTTTTTTTCATCCACCCTTCCATTTGCGGGGTATAATATCTAACAAGTTTTGGATTACGCTTTCTTTTAATATACTCTGGAATATTAGCCATGGGACCTGGACGATACAAAGCAACAAGCGCCATTATATCTTCTATTCTCTCTGGCTTTAGTTCTAACATCCACCTAGTCATACCTCCTCCCCCTAGTTGAAACAAGCCTATTGTGCGACCTTTTGATAATAAATCAAACGTCTTTTTGTTTGCTACGTCTATATGAAACAAATCAATTTCAACTTTTTTCCGTCTTTCTGCAATTTTAACAGCGTTTCCAAGAATAGCAAAATTACGAATTCCTAATATATCTAACTTTACAAGACCAACTTTCTCTGCTGTCCTCATATCATACTGACAAATAATCATTTTATGCTCACTATCCCACTGTAAAGGGCAATAATCTGACATTTTAGTTGGTGATATAACAACCCCAGCAGCGTGAGATGATGAATGACGATAATTACCTTCAATTTTCATAGAAATATCTATAATCCTTTTAACCTCCCCATCCTTGGCATATACCTCAGCAAGCTCTTCTGAAGTTTCTAGTGCCCAACTAAAAGTTGCTTTCTTTCCCTGTGGAGGAGTTGGAATTAGCTTTGCCAAACTATCACACTTCTTGTAAGCAACCCCAAGAACACGCCCTACATCACGAACAGCGGCGCGTGGCAACATTGTACCAAAAGTAATAATTTGTGTAACATTTTCTGATCCATATTTTTCAGTTATATATTCAATAACTTTCTGCCTACCATCATCTGCAAAATCACCATCAATATCTGGAGCAGATGGACGCAAAGGATTGAGAAAACGCTCAAAAGGTAAATTGTAAATAAGAGGATCAAGAATGTTAATATCAATAAGATACCCTACAATGGAACCGGCGGCTGAACCCCTTGTACCAGCTACTATATTATTACTACGACAGAACTGCATGATACCTGCAAATACTAAAAAGTACGATGGGTACCCTTTTTGTATTATAATATCAAGTTCGTATTCGATTCGTTCTATATATTCAGCAACTGTTTTCTCTGTACCAAAATAATTTTCAGGATATCCTTTAAGAGACTGATTGTCTGGTTTGACTGTGGCTGCAAATACTTTTAAATCATCCAAGGAATTATAAGGATATTGATTAATCCAATCTTGCTTTGTTTTCGCTGTATCTGAATGAAATTTATTTAAAAAATTTATATATGCTTCCCACACTAATGTGCCAGCATAATCCTGCCCATCTGGTATTTCATGATTTGGAAAAAAAGCTTCATCTGCATGCTTGTCATAGTCATATCGTATATCAATATCTATTTCTTCTTCAATACTATCTGTATTTTCTATACCTGGAATATAACTATAAATGGCTACTAACTTTTCAGTAGAGATTAAATTGAAATCACGCTGTAGCTGTATATCACCAAGCCTTTGTCTGTTACGAATAGCTAAAATAGAACGAAAAGCCTCTTTATCCTCTTCTTCTATATACCTAGGAGCACTAGATGCAACATACCTAACTTTTAAAGAATCGCAAATATTGACTAAAGATTTGTTCCACTCTTCAACTTTTTTTATATCATCTTTATCTAATGAAAATGCCAACTCAACCAAAATGTTAGCATGGCCTAGTTTATCAACATAAGTTTTCAAAATTTTTTCAGCACCTTTTTCTTTACCAGAGCGTAAATTTGCAACTATCTCATGATCATTCCCAGTAAGTAATGTAAAAAAGCGTGACTTACCGTCCTTAGAGTATTTCTCTAGATTTTCTAATGTTATATGAGAAACGGGTTCTTCCTGAACTGTTCGTGCAATACTAACAAGCTCCATTAAATCCTTATATCCTTGATTATCTTTAGCCAATAATGAAACTTTACTAAAGCCAACATTCTTGCCAAAAACACCTTTAACTTTTAATAGATTTGGAATTTTCAAGGTCGTTCCAACAGCTGGATTAATATCATTTTTTTTACAAACATCAAAAAACTCTACAAATGACGAACCTGTATCCTCATCTGTTAATGCAATTGTGGTATAACCCTTAGCCTTGGCAGCTTTTACAAGAGCTGGAATTTTTGGAATTGCAGATAATAATGAATGATGAGAATATGACCTAGCTAATAACATAATAATTTTAAAAAACTGATAGAATACTTACCATCCAAGTAATCAGAAAAAACAAACCTTGTCAAACTTTGAAAAATAACTTTTATATTTATTACACAAACAGATATGATCGAAAAAATAAAAAATAAAGCCACTAAACTAATAATCCTATTGGGTATAACAATATGCCTACCGTTTTGGATATTCAGTATTCAAAGCCTTGTAACAAAAACAGAGAAACTACCATCTATCGGAATAATTTTTGGAGCAGGAGTATGGTCAAATGGCGAACCTACTTGGGTATTGCAACATAGGCTGGACAAAGGGATTGAATTATACAAATCAGGACAAATCTCTAAAATCCTTGTTACTGGAGATAATCGAGTAGAATTTTACAATGAGCCAAAAGCTATGAAAAACTATTTGATTGCAAATGGAGTATCAGGCTCTGATATAACCAGTGATTTTGCAGGAAGGAGAACACATGACAGTTGTTGGAGAGCAAAAAACGTATTTAATATTGAAAAAGCTTATATTATAACACAGGCATTCCATATACCAAGAGCAATATATCTCTGTCAAAATGTGGGCATAGATTCGTATACAGCAACAGCAAAAAATTCTAGAAAATATACAACTTATTGGGGAATAGCTAGAGAATTACCAGCTAGCTGGCTAGCTTTTGTAGAGACAATACAAGACTACGAAGCTGTTATCAAAAGCGACGGAACGGAACAAGATCTAAGCAAATAGACGATAAAACGCTACATTGTAATTCAAAGTGCAACACCGTGAAAAACTTCATATGGTGTTAAATA
>JAOZKL010000116.1 GCA_029935375.1 Patescibacteria group bacterium
TGTCTCGCCATTGATTTGCTTACCGAACTTATTTCATTGTAAAACTTTATTTGGCAAGCCGTGGATACCCGCCTACGCGGGCATGACAGGGCAGGGAACTGGATCCCGCATCAAGTGCGGGATGACAGGGGAGAGTACGGGGATGACAGGGGGATAGTGCGGGATGACAACGCACGGTGACACGGAGGTGGGTTTGGTTGTACCGTTTGTTTTTCCGCTTGACAAACTGTCAAATTTATTTCAACATTTCATTATATAAATATTATAATATGTACGAAAAAGAAAAATCAAAAGATAAAACAAGCTTGATAGTGGCAATTGCGGCTATAATATTAACCTTGGGTGGAGTTTTTTTACTAAATCAGAGTTTTAGTACAAAGAAAAAAGTAGCAGACAATGATAATAATTCTTCTATTGTAGAGACTGAAGATTCTGAAGTTATCCCAAGTTCTTTTGAAGAATGCCAATCTAACGGTGGCAGTGTTTTGGTTCTAACAAGTTCAAAAAAATGTACATTAAATGGATTAACTTTTTCCAGAACGATAAGCCCGGATGAGACAACTCAACCATCTGATAACCCTCCAGATGAAGATTCTGACAATCCATCTGATGGTGGAGAGGGTGATGAGCAAGATATAACTGTAACAACCTATGGTGAGTGTGAGCTTGCTGGTGGGGCTACATCCACAACAGACACTCAAAAAGTTTGTATATATAATGGAGACACCTATACAGAAGATTTGCCACAAGATCCAGAGGAAGATCCGCAAGAGGATCCAGAGGAAACAGGTCTGATGACAGGCAATACACATGCAGAGCTAATGACTACTGTTAGCAGTATTGGTTCTGATCATACTATCAAGTTTACAGTAACAGAGACTGGATTTGAGGGTACTAGATGGTTGCAACCGGGTTCTTATTTCTTTTTAAGTTTGAATGATTGGTCTAGTTACTCCGCTGGTGAAAACTATATAGTAGAGCTTATAATAACTGATAGCCAAGTTAGTGGAGAGTTTGAGATCTTAGATGTTGGTGAGATCACAAAACAATAGAGGTCTTTTAATTATATTAATACAAAACAAAGATCTGTTGTCATCTTGAATTTTCATTTCGTTGTCCCGCACTTGATGCGGGATTTATTTTTTCATAGAAACCATCCCACCTTTCCTGTCATGCCCGCGTAGGCGGGTATCCATGCAAAAAAAACATTATCTTCCGTAGAGGCGAGTCTGTCTCGCCATTGTTTTTACTTGCCGATTTTAATTCATCGTTTAATTTTTATCTTGTAAGTCGTGGATACCCGCCTTCGCGGGTATGACAGGTTTGAAGCGCCATTGTTTTTGCTT
>JAOZKL010000019.1:0-10035 GCA_029935375.1 Patescibacteria group bacterium
GATCCGTGCAGTCGTAGCTCAGTGGATTAGAGCATTTGGTTGCGGTCCGAAAGGTCGGAGGTTCGAGCCCTCCCGATTGCACCATTTTATTAGAATTTTAGAAAAATAAACAACCCTATTGACAATTTTGTCTATATTAGGGATATTTTTGTGTGATCAGCAAATGAAGATAAAAAAGAAAAACAAGTCTAAATCAAAGCGATCTCTACGCTCGATTTTTTTGTTACGGTCCAAATCCAAACAAACTGCCAATAAGAAAAGTATAAACAAAAACTCAAAAATATATTCACCTGGCAAAACGATAGGAACAAAAGACAACACTACAAAAGTATTCAAACCAAAACAAGGGTTATTAATAAAAGAAAAAGTAAAAAGAAACACTCTCAATAAATTTGGAATAAAAAAAAGAAAAGCTCACAATTTTGGTTTTGCACCATACTCTAATATAAAAAAGATAAACGGAATAAAGAATATACCAAAGAAGATAAAATTATTTATAAAAAAACATCATATACTAGAAAGGTTTAATTTTTTTGTTGCTCTAATCGCAATCCTCTCAATTATCGGATGGGTTGTATATCTCAGTTTTTTTGATACAAAATTCATGATAAAAAAATACACTATAACTTTTACTGAAAATTCGTATGTAAACGAACATAACATAACAGAGATTATAAATGAAATAAAAAGTGATAAATGGCTAAGAATCATTCCAAACAACCAACTATGGTTCATAAATGAAAAGAATATAACCAAGGCAGCTCAAAATGTATACCCAGAGATAATTTCAGTTGATATAAAAAACAGACAATGGCCAAATGAAGTTAAATTAGAAATAACTACAGAGCCTATATTAATAACACTAGGGATAAACGAAAACGAATATTGGAGAATAGCAAAAAATGGAAATATACTTGGAAAAGATAACGCTAATATTAGAGATAATCTAGTCATAGTAGAACAACCAGTCACTATCGTACACACCTCTGGATTTGGCCAAGATTTTGGTCAGTACTCGTTTGAAAACCAGAGCGCACAAAAAGAAAAGTTTTGGTTTATATTGCAATTATGGCAGTGGCTAGATAAATACAATATAGATCACATAAAAACATCAATACCCAGCTTATCAGATTTTGACACAAATGTAACAATATGGACAGCAAATGGCACTAGATTAATATTTGATATAAATACAACTGATAAATCAAAGCAAGAAAGTAGGATAGAGACAATTTTTGATAAAACAATAATTGGAGTCAAAGAGAGAAGTGGAGGAATCAGCTACATCGATTTCCGTATACCAAAAAAAGTATATTGGTGCTACAAAGATACAAAATGTGATATAAAGTAACATTAAAAATAGCAGGCAAAACCCGCTAAATATTATTAAATTTATTCTAAAAATGTTCTTTTTGAAATGACTTCTACTGGTAAAACGAATTGAAAGAATTTTTTTTAGTTAAGTTTTAGAATTTATGGATTGGAAATGGAGTTAGAAAAGAAGCCCATTACACAAAATAGATTAATTCAATGTATCCTCTCCCTCTTTCCAATTTACAGGACATAATTTGTCGGTTTGAAGAGCATCTATAGTTCTTAACACTTCCCCTACACTACGACCTACGCTATTATCACTAACCTGATACCATTTTAAAACCCCATCAGGGTTGATAATAAATGTACCACGAAGAGCCTGTGCATCCTCTTCTATATATACATTATAATCCCAACAAGTAGTATGATGAACATCTGCCAATAATGGATAATCTACCCCACCAAGAGACTCAGCCCATGCTTTATGTACAAATTGAGAATCTACAGAACAGCCAAGTACTTCTACACCCTTCTTTTCAAAACTCTTTAAATTATCCTGAAAACCTTTCACTTCTGTAGGACATACAAAAGTGTAATCTGCGGGATAAAAAAACAAAACAACCCACTTACCTTTCATATCAGACAACTTCCATTTACCATCTTTACCACCAGCAACTCCATCCAATTCAAAATCTGGTGCAGCTTCTCCAATTTTCAAAATTTCTGTATTATCACAGCAATTATACTCACAACAATCATCTTCATATTTATTACAATGCATATAAGTTATGTTTATTTCATTTTCTAGTTATGTCAAGTTTTTGGGTTGACAATTTTACTCTTTTTGGATTTAGTCATTTTAATGACAACATTTAATTCTCTAGAATATAAACTGGAAAAATATAAATATCAGACAATATTTGGATTGAGAAAAATTACTTGGATAATAATAGGAATGGTAATCATATTATTAATGCCCGCATATTTAATTGGCTTTTACAGTGCTGATATGACGCAAATTGGTAAATATGATACTTCCAAAGAGATTGTAAATGCTCTAACAGAAAGCAGGTCCGTTGAATATAAAATTACAAAAAAAGATACGCTTCAAGCAATAACAGGAGAAAGGGATTTGTATGTAAAGATTGATACCAAAGAAGATAAGCATCTAGGATACTACCCATGGATATATACGTACACAATATATGACAGAAGTGATAAAATAGTAAAACAAGATACTGTAAGCTCTTACTTATTGCCCGATGAAGAATTGTATTTAGTTATTCCAGTTGAAGAAACAAAAGGAATTAGACTAGAAATTGAAACCAACCAAGATCAAAGTAGAATCATCTACTACGATGACTCCCTACCCCAATTTTTTAAGGATCCAGATATAGAAGTAAAAAGTTATTCGTTTCAACCAAACGAAAACAATGATGAATTATTCGATGTTGAATTTTCATTAGAAAATAAAAATAACTTTGTCGATATAGGAAAAGTTGATGTATACTATATTCTTCGTAGTATAGATAAGAATATACTTGGAATTGGCAAGTACAGTTTCAATGATTTTTTTCATAATACAATAAAAGAAGTTTCACTAAAATATCCAAAACCGCTACATGGCACTATTAATAGCATAGAAATTGTTCCTGTGGTTAATTTCCTAGATATAGAAAATATTCAGACGAGAAAATAGCAGATATTACCAAACACTATTAATATAGACTATTGTAAGAATTGTTTTTCTCAAATATTTTTTCTACACCCATATCAGCTGTTGTGGCTACTCTACTAACATAAAACATTGCCATAAAAAAATTTACAACAAAAATACCCACAATAAAAGCCATCACAATGAATGATTTCTGGGGTCTAAATGATTTTGTATACAAATTATAAAATATTATTAAAAATACTATAGATATACTTATTCCAACAAGACCTAAAAAAGACATCAAAATATTATGGAAACTCATATACTATAACATCTGACAGAAAAATATAAAACAGTCAAGTTAATAAAAAACAACAGGTAATAAACCTGCTGAATTATTTCTTATAACAAAGGATGAAATTAATCGTTAATATACCCCTGTAAAGTGGATTTGAATGTTAAAGGATCTTGAGCTCCCATCCATTTTTGCAACTCTTCAAATGTTCCATCTCCTTTTCTCTTAAACAAAATAAATGTAGGAATACTTGCGACCTGAAATTGACCAGCGAGAGCGTTTTCTTGATCAACGTCAACGCTTGCAATTGTTATATCTTTTAAATCTTCATCTTTAGAATAATTTTCAAGAACTGGAGCCATCATTTTACAAGGTGGGCACCACACTGCTGCAAAGTCAACAAGTAGAAGACCTTCTTCTTTCATAAGTTCATCGAATTTTGATTTGTTTAATTCTAATACGTTAGCCATAATATATATATATTTAATAAAATAGTGCTTTTGCACCTACCTACGGTATAGGTTAAAGATTGTTATTTGTCAATAGTAAAAAATACTACAATGTTAGATATGCAAAATAGCTATCACCGGTTAATTTCACCTCATCTACTAATTTGTACTCACTTTCTACAAAATCTAAAAATTTATCCATAACTTCTTTCGCTACATCTGGATAGGCTTTCTCACGGCGCTTCATCTGCACCTGAAGTCTTACCTTCATACCTTTTTGCAAAAAATCATCAGCTTTTTTAGCTCTAACTTTCAGATCATTATCAGATACACGAACAGATACACGCAACAACTTATCTTTCTTTTGAACCTGTTTTTCTTTTGCCTTTGCTAACTGATATTTAAATTTATTATAATCAACCAATTTAACAACAGGAGGACTAGCCTTCGGATTAATCTCTACAAGATCCATTTCAAGCTCCTCTGCCATACCCTTAGCTTTTTCAATAGACATTATACCCAACATACCCTCTTCATTTATAAGTCTCACCTCCTTAGCCCTAATCCTAGTGTTCACATTAAATCTAGGAGAGCTGTCTCTTTTATATTTTTTTCTTCTACGGCGATAGTTCGTCATAACAACAGTATGCAGTATTTTTGCTAGTTTGTCAAGAAACAATAGAAAAGTATCATCAAATTCAAAGCAATGTCAATTATTTTTTTGGAGTCACCCAATACCCCATATACTTACCCCTTATACCACGAATCTGAGAATCAAGAGCTGGAATACCCATAAGACTATAAATCAGTGGAGAGAAAACAGCTTGTGCTAATAATTTTAATATTTCACTTGTCTTAAACTTCCTTCCCTTTATAGATTCGCGAGCAACGAATTTAAATACTATAAATGTATAAATAGCAATGAATATAAAACTAATCCATGCAAAGTACTGTGCAAATGTTGATAAATTATGTGATATTTGAGTTTGTGCAAATTCTGAACCCCCAAAAAAACTAGGCAATATAACACCAATAGAAAATATAAATGGAGTAGTAGCCCAAAAGAAGTGATTAAGAAATACTCCCAAAACTGCTCTTATTTTCATCCAAAATGGCGTATCTCTCCCCTCACCATCTTTCCAGAAGAACTTCCTAACAACATATGGAAAACCTTCAACCCCTCCCCATGTCCATCTTTGTAATTGTTTGTATTGATTCTCAAGAGATTGAATATAATCATCTCCTACAACGGTATCCCCTTTAAACATACCATAAAAAGAAAGTACTCTAAAATCCCCTTTATAATGAGCCAAACATTTAGCGTAGAATAAATAGTCTTCGGCAATATACTCACGCTCCCAAAAATTAACATCTTCTAAAACCGACAATGAAACACTATAATTGGCAAAAAATACAGTAGATTTGTATAAATTATTTTGTGATAACTGCCACAAAGTAGTTTGCGTAGAAATAAGGCGTGGTAACAAAGTACATTCAAAATAATTATTAGTATAAACTGGAATAGGCTCAAAACCTCTCTGCAAACGATTTGGTGTTAAGCAATATTTATACGAAAGAAGTGAAAAATAGTTTTGACTGAGTTGAGAATCAGCATCTAAACTAGTGATCATTATCATCTCTGGATCAAGTTTTTTTGACTTTGCAAAAAGTCCAATTTGCCTACCCCCCCAATCCTCATTACTTGCTTTTCCCTTTATCTCACCCTCTAATCCATCAGGGTGTTGTGTGAAAATAATTGTTAACTTATTCTTAGAAATCTCCACATTTTCAAATTCTTTATTAGAATAACTCAGATCCTTATAATTATCTTTGTATACAATATCTAAATTATTTTCTGATATATTATATAAAGACACCCAATCTTGCAACAAAACCTCTTCACGAATTTTTGAGTTAAACTGCTCTCCCATCCTACCTTCTTGTGATATAAAAACCACAACATGCCCAAGGTCATAATCTGATTCATAGATAGATTTTAGTGAACGGATTAAAACCGCTGATGGCTCGTTATATATAGCAAAAACTGGAAACTGGAATACATTTGTTGGAATTGCAAATTTTGTATTTTGTATTTTTTTATACTCATCATAATCCTCATCCATAGAATGAGTCCACCTCATCTTACCCTTAAATTTGGAACGAAGATCTGCGAACATTTTCTTAGCTTTATCTCCACCAATTGAAATAGTTTTGATCATTTTATATGTATCAAGATCTCCCCATCGATTAAGCGATTTGTAACTATATATAGTATATGTATAAATAAGTGTAATCCTCAATAACCAACCAAAACTATAAAGCAATATAAAGATAGCCATTAAGGTAGGATTTACAATAGCCAATACTATCATGAATATAAAAAAAGCTATTGAAACATACCCCAAAAAACCTTCTAAAAACCTATAGTTTAATTGTTTTCGTAATTTCAAAATCTTCATCGACATAATAAAAACTATTCTTCAAATATTCCAGGCAAAACTAACAAATCACCCTGCCTGTTTGGAAAAGCGTTTAGAATATTTTGACGAATTTTATCGCGCCGTGTAGTATCTTGATCGATTTGATCCGACCTTAGCTCTATAAGTGTAGTAGTTCTCACTCCATCTAATGGAGATATCCCTGTTAGGTCAACCTTTTTCAACTCATTTATGTATTCAAATATATCATTCAATTGACCTCCGAACTCTTCCAAGAACTTATCATCTGCTGATTCTTCAAGCCTAGCCAATCGTGCCACTTTTTTGATCTCACTCTTTGATAATGTTTTTGATGACATAAAAATTAAAATTTAAGTTTTGAAATAGTTTCTGCAATATCAAAAATAACATTTTCACCAAGTTCTGGAGCAGTTACTTGCAATCCTACTGGAAGATCCTTACCATCTACAGGCAATGTCCCAACAGGAATTGATATAGCCGGAAGCTTTGCAATCGATTGAGGAGACACTATAACATCTGCTAAATACATAGCTAGAGGATCTTCTGTATTTTGTCCAATCTTAAAAGCTACTGTTGGCGCTGTAGGCCCTATTATAATATCAACACTATCAAAAGCCCTCTTAAAATCTTGAGTTATCTTTTCACGCATTCTACATGCTTGGTTATAATAAGCATCATAATAACCAGCTGATGATGTATATGTACCCATCATTATACGACGTTTAACTTCAGGACCAAACAAATCTCTGGCAGCATAGAACATAGACTCTTTTATATCATCTGGTTGATGTCCATACCTAACACCATCATAACGTTCAAAGTTTGCAGCAGCTTCAACAGGTTGAAGTATATAATACGCAGCAATACTATACTTGGTATAAGGAAGTTCTATTTCTTTTATCGTATGACCACCTTCTTCCAACTGTTTCAGTACTAATTCTATTTTTTCAATAATTTTAGGATCTATCCCATCAGCGAAAAATTCTTTTGGTTTTCCTATTACATATTTTTCTTTTGGCTCTATCTTTTTAATATCATCCTTATCGTTAATGAAGGATAAGCAAGTTTGTTCATGAGAAGTTGATCCAGAAGATAATACATTAAAAACAGTTTTAATATCTTTTGGAGTATTACACAACGGGCCTGCCTGATCTAAAGAGCTAGCAAGAGCCATTATCCCGTAGCGTGAAACCATTCCAAAAGTCGGCCTGTACCCATATACACCGCAATAACTAGCTGGCAAACGAATAGATCCTCCTGTATCAGAACCTATTGCAAAAGGTACTTGCCCACTAGCTACAATAGCCGCAGAGCCACCACTAGAACCACCAGGAACACGAGACAAATCAGCTGGATTTTTTGTTTTCTTGTCAAAACCAGAATATTCAGTACTCGCACCAACAGCAAACTCATCCATATTTACCTGTACCAATAACAAAGCTCCTGCCTCATCTAAATTTGTATATATATCAGCAGAATATGGAGCTATATAACCCTCCAATACCTTTGATTGAGAATAAGCATGTAAATTTTGGACAAGAACATTGTCCTTCAAAGCGTAAGGAATACCAAATAATGGCTTTTCTTTCAACAAAGATTCAATATCTTGATGGCCCTCCAATTCAATATCTAATTTCGAAGCTTGATCAAACACAAAAGAACCCAAACCTCTAACAACTGACTGAATATCTTTATCTAAGCTTTCTATCCTATTGAGAAAAAACTTTGCAACATCTGTTACATTTGCTGTGTGACTTCTATACAAATCTTGTATCTCATCAATCGTTGGGTTCTTTGATAATGCAAACATATTTTTATAAAAAATTAAATACTAACTACTTCCGCCTCTACATGCTCTATATCGATACGAACAAATCCAGAATACTTCAAAACAAACCATATTAAAGGAATAACAACCCAGTTTAGAAAAACACTTACTATAATTTTTAGTATCATTAAAAGAACAAAAAATATAAATGCAAAAAAAGCTGGTATCATATAAACACGAGGAATGATTTCAAAGCTACTGCTAGACTGAGTATATGCAAATTTATCAAGCTGTTTTATATAGAAATGTTCAGCTACTATAGAATATTTTTTTACATCCAATGGAGTTTCCAATGTATATGAAATTTCAGAAAAATCTGTATCAGCCCATTCCTGAATTTTATCAAGTTGCTCCTGTTCTTCAAAATTACTTAATATAACTCCTCCATTAGCTCTTGCATAATTTTTTTCTAGAAAATCATAAAAAGTAGCATCTCTCTCAGTAGTCTGATAAATTGCTGCAAAATCACTATATGAATTATTTGTTAACTGTTTAATTCCTTTAGAAAATAATGTATCTTGACCAACTACTACAGAATCTTTAATAAAAGATGTCGTGAAAACAGTATCACGCATAAACGAAGTTGACCCCTTGCTCAAAATTGTATTAAAAAGACCTAAGGAAACAACAATAACCACTCCAACACCAAGTATCCTCACAGCCTCTTTTGTCACATTACCAATAGAAAACAACCGGCTACTAAGCTGCAACTTTTCAACTTCTGTATATGCCAAATAATTGAAAAGCGAAACAACGGCAGCCGCAACAAGCGTAATCAAACTAAAACCCTCTCCCAAAAAGCTACTAGTAATAAGAATCAATAAAACCTGTATAGCTATACCAATCCAAACATAACTGCGATCAGCAACAGTAACGTAGAAAATAACAGTTGCGCTAATATAAACAATAACAGAAATCAATAAAAGCAAAGGATTGATTGAAAAAAGTTTTACACTAAATACAGATATTGTTGCAAATAGAAGAGTATTAAGTATTAAAGTTGTTAATGATTTTCTAAAAACCCTTCTAACTCCAGATATAGAAGAGTTGGATTGATTAAACATTGAACTTATCGAACTGAACGCAGTATTTTGATCAGAAGAATTTTGTTCACCATCTACCTTGTCATTATGGCCTGAAGGTTTACTTTTTTTCTTTTTATGAGAGCTTAATCCAAAATTTTGCAAAAATGAAGGCAATTGAGTTTTCTTTGGCTCCCCCCCCCTCTCTTCTACTCGATTAGCTGTTTTTGAAACAATCTCATTTTTAACAACCTTTTCAGGATCTAATTTTGTAGATTTTTTAACACTATCCACTTCTTTACCCTCTCCTAGATTAACATGAGTAATCTTTGAAACACCTTTTGACTTCTTTTCTACAACCATATATTTAAACTATTTTACAATTTTAGACACTTTTCAACCTAAAGACTTCTTGAATTATTTTTTTGATAATTCTTCAATTGCCTGTTCTATAGCCTCTGTTTTTACTGTCTCCTCCTCCTCTTTCCTTTTCTTGTTTTCCTCTTCACGCTCTAGAGCATCTTTTATAGGTAACAATGTTAAATACAACTTCTCATCTTCGTCTACACTTATTATATTAAAATCTCTAACCTCTCCTATCTTTAATAAATCATGAATCTGAGCTGGGCTTTCAAGAACCTCACTTGCTATATGAGTTATGTGACAAAGCCCTTGAATATCATCATCATTAGTAGCAATCACACCATAACTAATTATTTTGGTTATTTTACCAGAGAAAGAGTCTCCAACCTTTGTTTTCTTTGCAAATGAAACCCAAGGATTTGGCAATGTTTGTTTTATAGATAAATTAATTCTATTGTTATCATCTATATCGATAATTTTAGCATTAACACTATCACCCATCTTAAATTCATCTTGAGGTTTCTCGATCTTCTTCCAAGATAATTCAGATATATGTACAAGCCCTTCTAAGTTATCATCAAAACGAACGAATAAACCAAAATCGACTATACCAACAACTGACCCCTCTACAACATCGTTAACTTTATA
>JAOZKL010000019.1:10045-14752 GCA_029935375.1 Patescibacteria group bacterium
AGCAACTTCTTTTTCTGAAACAATAATAGAGTCGTTCTATTCATTTAGTGTTAAAATCTTTACATTAAATGTCTGCCCCACATACTTCTTCATCTGATTAACAAGGCTTTTGCTGTCAATCTTACCTTGTTTTATAGCATGAGTAGGAGCTAATAAAGAGGCTGGTAAAAAACCATAGATACCTCTTACTCTGACAAGGAATCCTCCACGATTTACATCACGAATTTTTGCTTCGACAGTTTGCTTATCTTCAAAAGCTTTCTTGATATCAGACCAGATCTTATCACGACCTATAGCACGGAAACTAAGCTCCATAATACCTTTTTCATTATCTAACTCTATTACAATAGCTTCGACTTCTTGACCAATCTCTAATGAAGATAAATACTCCTCATTATATAGTTCTCTACCACGAACAATACCCAATCCAACATTCTGGATATCAACTGTTACTTCATTTTTTGCAATATAAATGATTTTACCTTTAATTTTTTCACCAATTTGGATATCTTTTTGATCAGCAACATGCTTCAACAAATCTTCCATAGTAGGTTGCACTTCTTTATTAGCCATAATTTAATATTTAACTATTAAACCTAAGTTTTGTTTTTGTCAAGTGCTTCAAACCTTTTGCCTTCAAAATCAAGTTGTTGACAGTTTTAAAAAATTTTCTTATGTTTAGCATCATAAATACTTTTTAAAATAAAATAAAAATGACTCAAGAAGATTTAAATAAAAAAAACCAATCTGCAATAGCCCTCAAAAAAGCCCGTGGCAGCTTACAATCAATCATAGATATACTAGAAAACAATGAAACGGGGTGTAAAAATGTAATCCAACAAATGGATGCTGTGACAGGATTGATAAAATCAGCCAGAGAAAAAATAATTATACAAAGACTGGATACATGTCTCCGTGAATTTGAAGGAGATGAAAAACGAATTGATGAACTCAAAGATTTATATAAAATGAATAGAAAAAGTTAATTTCCACTATCATCAATATCATTAAGTTCTATAATATTAGATATTTTTTTTCTAAGATCCATAAGAGCAGTATAAGTACACAAAACAACAGTTTGACCTGAGACTGAAGACATCCAATCTAATAATAAATCTGTATTATCTGTATTTGAATCTTTATTAACTATATCAAAACCAGCGTATTGTAGACGAAGGGCGATATCTAGCCCACGAGCGCCACCTGTCATAACTTTGGAAACACTATCTTTATTATTTTTTAGAAATGACTCAAAATCGACATCCCAGAGCCAAGACACATCTTTACCATCAGCTATTCTGTCGTTAATAAGTGTGACAAAATTGAAATCATTAGAATATCTCTGTGATAAATGCTGCAACACAAGATCAAAACCAGCGGGATTTTTGACCAAGAACAAACTAACATTGTTATCTCCAATTCTAAACTCCTCCCCCCTACCAAAAACAGATGAAAAATCTTTTATTGATTTAATAGTATCTACAGGATTAACAAAAGTTTTTGCGACTAAAAATGCAGGCAATATATTATATATATTATATACACCTGGTAATTTAGTACTAACCAACTGGTCTTCAATATTAAAATACTGCCAAGGATAATCACTCTTGTAAGAAGTTCCTAAATAGTTTTCTGACAAATCAAATGATATCGGGGCGGACTTTTCAAAAGATGGTTTTTTGGATGTATCTATATCTAGTCCAAAGCCAATAATTTTCCCACTATATTTACCCAAGCAGCTCATTAATTTATTATCATCAGAATTAACATAAACAATTGGATTGGATTGCAATAAAGCCTCTTCAAAATATTGCAATGTATTATCAATTTCTCCATAGGCGTCTAATTGATCACGAAAAATATTTGTAAGAATTAAGATATTAGGCTTTACATGTTTTGTAAGGATAGGTAAAGTGGCCTCTTCCACTTCAAGAACTGCGATTTTTGATTTTACCCTCCCAAACAAATTTACATTTAATAACAGTGTCGATGCAATTCCACGATAAATATTAGCTCCTCCCCTATTTGTGCAAACATCCAAATCGTTATCTTCAAGAATTTTGACAAGAACAGCTCTCGTTGTAGTCTTGCCATTTGTTCCACTAATCATTATCACAGAATCAAACTGTTTTGAGATTTTAGCTAAAATAAACTTGAAATACTTTTCTACAATAAGACCTGGAAGAGCGGTTCCACTACCCTTTTTAGTAATTTTAGAGACAAAAGCAAGTGTCTTTGCGATTATAGATAGCTTGATAACTAATAAAAGTTGAAAAAAATTCCGAAACATATAAAAATAGTACACATTAAAATATGAAACTTGACAAGTCGTGTTTTTTATCTTTAATACATATCTATACTATTTGTAAATATTTAATAAGTTATACGATGGCAATTACACAAAGAAAAAGGAGTCTCGCGGATGAATCAATCTCTGTCTCCAAAGGAGATGTTAAGGATTCTCCAGAGAAACTAGGAGAGTTAAAAGAGAAGGAAGGAGATGTTAAAAGTCAAAAAGAAAAGAAAGCTGGTTTTATAAAAACTACAATAGCTGAATTAAAAAAAGTTGAATGGCCAACTTGGAAATACACAGTAACATGGGTTGGGATTGTGATTGTTTTCACTATAGTAATGTCAATTGCACTTGGGTTTTTTGATCATATTTTTAAAACTAATATGGAATATATTAATTGCACTTCTTCTTATAAAATAGAGCCTGAAGTTGCCGACAAAGATTATAAGGAATGCACACAAAACCTTTTTAATAATCTTATTCTTCGTGGAGAATAATCAATAGTGACAAAAAGAAAAAAATATGCTAAGTATCTACCATAAATTATAGAATGTTATATTATGACTAAACAAGAATCAAACGATCAAATATCTGGAATTGATAGAAAAATACGATGGTACATTGTACAAACCTATGTTGGGTTTGAGGATGTTGTGAAAAAAATAATCGGACAAAAGATTGAGAACTTAGGACTGGAGAAGAAAGTTAAAGAAGTGTTTGTACCAACAAAGCTAATAACCAAATTAAATCCAAAAGGAGAAAGAAAAGAAAAAGAGGTAAAAATTTACCCTGGTTACATATATGTAAACATGATGCTGGATAAAGAAATCGGATACCTGATTCAAAACACTCAATATGTATCAAAGATTGCTGGAACTGGAGATGTAGCAATTCCATTAGAAGAGGGGTATGTAGAAAAAGTGAAAGAAAAGATGAAAGAAGATGCTGAAAACAAATCAAATACTGTAACAGTTGAATATCAGATGGGAGATTTAGTAAAAATAAAAGATGGCCCATTCAAAGATATGCAAGGTAAGATTAGTGGTATAGATGCTGAAAATGCTAGGTTAGACGTACTTTTGACTATTTTTGATAGAGAAACAAATGTAGAGGTAGATGTCCTAGAAGTTGAAAAACTAATCTCATAATCACAAACTAGAATAAAAAAGATAATTGACCATATATTGGTCATTTTTTCTTTAAAGACAGGGGTTTTACTATTATTAATCAAGGAGAGCTAGTCTTCTATAACATCATTGGAAGAAGTAGACTGCTCAAAATCACCCTCTCCATACCCAGAACTCTCATCATCAAAATCGAAAAGAGGGGGAGCTATAACCTCCTCAGACTCTTGATCGTCCTCAGTTAGACCACCTATATTATCCAAGGCTTGTTGAATATTGTTTATATATTCTTGTAATTGCTCTTGCTGCTCTTGTAGGTCAGTATAAATACTAGAGTATCTGTTGTCAAACTCTTGTTTCTTTTTATCAAGCTTGTCTATTTCCAATTGCATTGCAGCTTCTTTTTGATCTTCAAATTTTTCAAAACTATAGTCAAAATCGTACTTGCCCGACTTTATATCATCACTGGTTTGATTTATATATTCAACCTTCTCAGAAAGTTCATCATATTTTTTCTCTACACTTTTTGCCCCGGACCAACTATAAAGACCAAATCCAATAGAACTCAAAACTATTACAAAGCTAACTATAAAAGCAAAAGTTGACATAAACCATAGTCCGCCAGTTTTCTGACGAAGTACAATAATTTCTTTTTTTGCTGATACAGACCTAGTTGACTTCTTTTTAGTTTTTTTGGAAACTAAACTTTTTTTTGTTTTTGCCATAAAAATATCTTATTTATATATACATTATATCTTAAGAAAAACTAGTTGTCAAAACACACTATAAATCAACAACAATTACGCCATCTTGCCCCTGCTCCAGGTATGTTCCATTTCTCCACGGTAAATTTAAGTTATTCAAATACTTCTCTGTATAATATCTCACAGGATGTTTCTTATCTATAAATTTAGAAGAACTGGAGCCCTTTCCAACTATCAACTTAACAGAAACGCCCCCATTCTCCAAAAACTTATATAAAAAGCTATCTATATGACGATGTATTTTGTTTTCTATATCAAAAGAATCTGTAAAATCAAGATTCCGGAGATTTAAAACATAGTTTGCACTTTTCCTATTTTTTTTCTTAGTTGACATAATTGATTTTCTTTATAAGGATAAAATCAAACTTTTGGTAAAACCAGTCTAATTAATTATATTTTCAGGACTGCTCGAAGTGTATCTAAACAATTATTTTAATTTATGTCAAAGTTTGAAGAATGCAAAACAGTAAACGAATGTCTAGCGCTACGTGATAATTTAACCAAATCAGGTGAAATTGCAGATATA
>JAOZKL010000064.1 GCA_029935375.1 Patescibacteria group bacterium
CCTGACAACCCCAGTGTATCAGGCGTTAAACAGTAACAATACAATTACAATAGATGTGCCAGAGACAGAGAATATGAACAACATCACAAACCTGAAGTTGATGGCAAGGCACAAATCCGAATTTGGTATTGTGTCCGCCTGGTCAACACTGGTCAATTTTACAGTAGATATCACCCCAGCAGCCCCTACTGTACAGTCTCAGAGTCTATCTAATAACTTTGTAACGACTTTCAACTCTTCTGCACTTGCATCCTCAGATACATCTCACCAGTCTACAGATTGGCAAATATTTGCTTATGATGTTGCAGATCCAGAGACAGAGGCTCCTGTTTATGAAAGTTTGGATGATGAGAGTAATTTAACTTCTATTACCGTTGATTTGAGTGGAGACGCTGGAACAAATAAAACAAAAAGATATAAAATAAGATGTAGATATAAAAACAATACATCTGAATATGGGCAATGGTCGGTATTGACAGTTTGTTCTACTACAGAACTAGCTGCTGGACCGAATGATTATACAGTAGGCACAAGTGATTATATTGGTGCAATACAAATTGGTTGGCACATAGGAGGTGGAGTTGTAGTAAGTGTTGGTAATGAAGGAGTGGCGACAAGCCAAGGGGTTATAGCTGCCCCATCAGATGAACCTGGAACTTATCGATGGAAAACAACAAATACGACTACATCAGGAACAGATTCTGCAACAGATGGCGCTGCCAATACAGCAGCGATGTCTAACACAGCACACCCAGCAGCAAATGTTTGTGCAACTAAAACATTGAATGGGTACGCAGACTGGTACCTACCAGCAAAAGATCAGTTAAATACTCTACACCAAAGAAGAATGACTATAGGAGGTTTTACCCTTGGCAATTACTGGTCTAGCAGCGAGGCTTCTAGTCAGAATGCTTACTACTATTATCAATTTAGTACTGGTCATATGAGTAATAGCGCTAAGGCTAGTATTCCGTATTATGTCCGTGCGGTTCGCTCATTCTAATCTATCAAAGTTACCTCATCCAAACCCAACTATTTTTGGCGATGTCAAGATTTTGGGTTATTTCTTTTTGGCTTGGCTTTGCGCCTAGTATCTTATAAACATTTTTTTGTTTAATTATAAACTGCACAATCCCATCAGATTTTGATATCTTATGCTCGTCTTGTTCTAACCAGTCTACACCCACTAGATATATAGACTCTATATAATTGTTTGCAATTTTGGATATCTTCTGTATCGCTTTCAAAACATTTTCGCTGGCTGGCTGGCTCCAGATAATTGTATGAAGAACTGGCACGGCACGATCCGGAGTAAAATCAAAAACACTTTCTTCAAAAAAATGTAAGAATGACTTCATATCAGTTCCGATTTTGGCATTTTCAATATCTATCAGTTTTTTATCTTCTATTTTGGATATCTTGCAATCCAGTGGGATTATCTCAACTTTTTTCATATTAATATACAGCAAAACACAGCAAACAAATTTTGTCTATACTAAACTGTGGTTTAATCATAAAATGTCGTAGTGCCACTATATATAGTATATTAGATATATAGTCAAACCCTACACATTGTGTTATAAATGTTCAAAACACTCATTTAGACTGCATAGTATAGAATTCAAAAACGGACTTTATCAAGTTATTACTAAATTATCAACCTTTCTGCAAAAAAACTCTTGACAAAACAAAAAAAGTTTATTTTTATTTTTATGTAAATTTGATCGCAAAAACATAAATTTATAACAATCTAACTAGTCAATTTTATCTGTGAAATGATTCACCATATAATTTTCTATATCTCAGATGGTTTTATTTTTTTGTGGTCAAAATTTTGTAAAAAAACAATATGCAACCAATAATATGTCAAAAATAAGCAAAGTACAAGTAAAATTGAACGAGAAAATAGTAAGCGAGCAAGTTGTTGCATCTACAGATGAAGATCTCAATCTGATGGACACATATCTACAAAAAGCAGATTGGCAAATTAAAGAGAATTCTAATATGGCGTTTTCTCTACAAGGAATGCGTAATTATGTAAACAACGAAATTACAAAAAAATATTGGCTAGAACAAATCTATCCAGAACGGATTGCAAAAGCTCACAAATCAGGAGATTTGCATATTCACGATCTTAGTGAATTGGCCAGTTACTGTTGTGGTTGGGACTTGGAACAATTGCTAATGCTAGGCTTTACTGGAGTTCCAGGCAAAGTAGTTTCTAGACCTGCCAAACATTTTGGGTCAGCTCTTGGTCAGATAGTTAACTTTATCTATACCCTACAAGGTGAAGCTGCTGGTGCAATGGCTTTTTCCAACTTTGATACATTACTAGCTCCGTTTGTTCGTTACGATAATTTGAGTTATAAAGAAGTAAAACAAGAGCTGCAGTCCTTTGTTTATAATTGCAATGTACCAACTCGTGTAGGTTTTCAGACTCCGTTTTTTAACATAACTATGGATGTAGATATACCAAAATACTTTGCAGAAAAACAAGTTATAAGCGGAGGAAAACCACAGACAGAAAAATACGGTGAGTTCCAAAAAGAGGTAGACATGGTCAACCAAGCATTTGCTGATGTTATGATGGAAGGAGATGGAAACGGGCAAGTGTTTACATTCCCTATTCCTACATATAATATAACAAAGGAGTTTGACTGGGATGATAACCGTTTTGATAAAATCTGGGAAATGACAGCCAAATACGGTATCCCATACTTTGCAAATTATGTAAACTCTGACATGAATCCTGAAGATGCACGATCAATGTGTTGTCGTCTTCGTCTAGATAACCGTGAACTACGAAAACGAGGCGGGTTATTTGCTGCCAACCCAATGACTGGATCTATTGGTGTAGTTACTATTAACCTACCACGAAATGGATTTACTGCAAAAGACAAGGAAGGTTTCAAAACAAAGTTAAAAGAATTGATGGATGTTGCCCGTGATAGCTTAGAGATTAAAAGAGAGATCATCGAAAACATGACCGAAAAAGGGCTGTATCCATATACAAAATTCTATCTAAAATCCGTAAAAGAACGAAACGGAGCATACTGGGGAAATCACTTTTCTACAATTGGACTGTTGGGTATGAACGAAGCTTGTTTGAACCTAATTGGCAAAGATATTGCAACTCCAGAAGGGCAAGAATTCAGCAAAGAAATCCTTACATACATGAGAGATACTATCATAAATTATCAAGAGGAAACAGGTAACCTGTACAACCTAGAAGCTACCCCAGGAGAAGGAACTTCTTACCGTTTTGCCAGATTAGATACAGAAAAATTCGCTAATGATGAAATAGAATATGCAAACACAAAAGATGTAAAAGAGGGTAAAGCAGTGCCATATTACACAAACTCTAGCCAACTACCAGTTGGGCATACTGAGGACTTTTATGAAGCTGTAGAACTTCAAGATAAGCTACAAACACTATATACAGGCGGAACAGTATTGCACGGATTTATAGGAGAAAAATTAAACGATATCCAGACAGTTAAAGAGTTGGTTCGCAGAACTACATCCAACTATGAGATGCCATACTTTACTATTACCCCAACATTTAGTATATCACCTACACATGGTTATTTGGCTGGTGAACACTTTACCTGTCCGCATTCTGGAGAACCATGCCAAGTTTACTCTAGAGTTGTTGGATATATCCGTCCAGTACAACAATGGAATGATGGGAAAGTTGCAGAGTTTCATGACCGTAAAACATTCAAAGCAGAAAGCAACTGCAAAACATGTTAACTATTTTAACAAGAAACAATTTCCCATGCTTAGCGTGGGGGTTTTTTGTGTTGCCTCGTATTTATCACTGCGTCATGCTCATGTTTTTTTCTGTCATGCCCGCGAAGGCGGGTATCCACGGCTTGCCAAACAAAGTTTGCTGATGAACTAAATTAGGCAAGTATAAAAAAATCTTCTATTTAATTTGCACTAAGGTAAAATGAACGTAATAAATAGGTTGGAAATAATACTTCAAGAACAATGGCGAGATAGGCTCGTCTCTACGAACTCCAAAGATGATGCAGAATAACAATAAAATGAAAAACCTAAATCTTCGTTTGACAAAAAACAAAAAACAGAACAAATATTTAAATATGAAAAAAGCAAAACGGATATGGTTCTCTTTTCTTCTAAATAAAGATGGAGAAGTAAACTACAAAAAACTTGCACTATATATTCTACCACTGTTTATACTAGATTTTGCTATTATAATCCGGATGGTATCAGATGATATCTGGAGCGCATTTGGCTGGGAAAATGGAGTTTTTGAACTTATGACATTTGCTGCATATTTTGTGGTTGCTATCTTGTCTGTGATAATAGCAACAAAAACAAAAAATAAATATGAAAAAATACTTTTTGCAATCATTACATTCTTCACTTTTTTTATGGCGATGGAAGAAATCAGCTGGGGACAAGGAATATTTGACCAAATATATGGAGCAGAATGGGGAAAGAGTATAAAATCTGGCAACTTTCAGGGAGAGACAACTCTGCATAACAATCACTTGTTGCAATCTCTTCTAGATCCAGGGTTTTTGGTAGTTGGAACACTCGGCTGTATAATGTCGTTTATCCACCCATATGTAAAGAATAAAATTGGAGTATTAAAGTCAATCTGGCCAAGTAGAAAATATTTTACATATTTCTTTGTTCTATTCTTTGTTTATTTTTGTTCTATCTTTATAAGACCTTTAGGAATAAATGACTGGTTTACATATATGGACAGGAGGGAGTTAGAGGTCGGGGAAATGCTACTTAGCTTGGTTGTGCTTAGGATAGTG
>JAOZKL010000065.1 GCA_029935375.1 Patescibacteria group bacterium
CTGCTGCTAACCCTACTCCAAGCGGGTTCGATCCTGACGAAGCAGATACTATGAACAAACCACAAAATAGAGCTGCAATCGCTAGGTATCAAGCAAAATTTAGCGGGCCAATTTTGGATAGAATTGATATTCAAGTTGAAGTGGAGAGGATTGGTAAAGACGAATTACAAAGCAAAAAAATGGGAGAACCATCAGAAGAAATTATTAAAAGGGTGCAAAAAGCAAGGAATATACAAACAGAACGGTTTATAAGTGAAAAAATCCATACAAATGCGGAAATGCCTCTACCGTTGATAAAAAAATTCTGTAAATTGGATCAAAATGGAGAAAAATTAATGGATCAAGCTATAGAGAAATTCAAACTTTCTGGTCGTGGGTATATCAGATTGCTGAAACTAAGCAGAACAATTGCAGACTTGGCAGAGATGGAAAACATTGATGTGTCTCATATCGCCGAAAGCCTCCAGTATCGTGGAAGATGGGGGTAAAATCACTACAACAACTTGCAAACATTGAAATACTGTCACATAATATACACAAGCTGTATATTGATATGTTCAATGAAAAAGACCCTTACAAATCCGAGGTAGAAAATTCTATACTAACTTCTTTGAAAAAAGTCGCATTCTGCGCCGCATCGTGTTTTGTGCTTGGGCTCAATATGTTTCCATCTGAGGTTTCTGCGGGGTTTGTGCCAGATGTTCCACAACAGAGCGCTAATAACTATTCTGAAAAAGTCAATCAATCTCACGGATCAAACATGTCCATCAACTATTTTGAACCTGAAACATACCAAATAGAAAATGGATACTACTATGATGAGAACCTCGCAGTGCTAAACATATCCACAGAAATAACAGCGCAACAACAAGCGCAAATGCTAAACGAAGTTGCAAGAGGTCTTAATTCTAGTATGGATTTTTTCTCAGTAAGTATGGAGCAGAAGGCTGCAAAAATGCAAGCTATAGCATCCAAGACTAAAGACTCAGAACTGAGAGAGAAATTGCAAATAGAGGCAACGAAACTGGAGTATCTATCAGCAAACTTGAAAACAAGTTCAACCAAAGCAGATCAAAAACTAGTAGCAAAAAGGATTGAAATAAATGATGAAACAACTCAAAACCAAGAATGGAAAAACTATCTAATACAAAAAAGGATAGAGGGAGGGGATAACTACAAAAACACCCTCTCGTTAATTGCAAGTAAATTAGAAGCAAAGGCGAAAGAACAACTAAAAAACGGAGATGAACAGTACAGCAACACTATAAGCAAGCTTCAACATATTCAAAATATATTGGATAGTAATGAAGAAGAACTGGCAAATGAACTAACAACAAGCTCGAACGAAGCTGTGGAACAAATGCTAACAGAGATAAATATCGAAAAAGGTATAGCAAAAATAGCAGAAAAAGTACTAGAAAGGGTTGAAACTGACTTTGACCAGGAGGTTAAGAAAATCAAAAAATATAATAGCATAATAGATATACTAGAGAGAAGAAATGCTAGTGGTGGTGATATATCTATAGTACAAAAAAAGGCTATGAGCCAAATCAATAAGATAGTATTCGACCAAAACATCTTTGAATATGAAGAGGGTGGAGAAAACACAAGCAACAACAGATCAGAATCTATAACCACATTTCAGGATACTAATGAAAACGGCAAGTACGAACTAAACTGTATGACCAGGGCAGTGTTAACCAAATTATTAGTAGAAAAATACCTACAATCCCCTGTACTCGGAGGTGTTAGCCAAGGACACTTTGTGGCTGGGCTGTTGATGGAGGATGGGACAATTTCTGTAGAAAACCAAGTTATAAATTATAATCTGGACCAAACTGCGCAGTATACTGACTATAAAATAAACAATAATGAAGAATTTATTATGTTTGGCGATTTTGATGATCTGTTACAAAAAAGTACAATCGCATGGCAAAATGAAGAGTCGAAATCAGAACAAATGGCAATACTAGCCGCTAACGGTGATAACAACCCCAATGCATTGAACAGTCTTGGCGTGTATTATCAAGATAATAGAAATTACCAAAAAGCAGTCGAATACCTAGAAAAGGCAAATCAACTAACAAAATACAAAAACAGCTCGACACTTGCCAATCTTGCAGGCTCATACTACAATAATAACCAGCCTAAAGAGGCGATGCAAATAGCAACTAAGTTGATAAATGATACAAAAACAGCTGAAAAAGACAAACAGATAATGCAGAATATATTAAACAAGATCAATGAACAAGATCAAAAGAGCCTTGAAAAATAGAATCTTTACAAAGAATCAATCAATCTCTTGGCAGCGTCAGCTCTCTCAAAATTTGTATCTTTTATAGCATCGTTCATAATTTCTTCCAGATCTGTTTTGCTATAGTTCTCCATCTCCAGAAGAGATAATTGACGGTTTCGCTCTCTTTCAAAATCACTAAAAATCTGACGACCCCTACCAACTCTTTCCTTTATTTTCTTACCCGTCGCATCTACATATCTGCCATTTCTAGAATTTGCATCCTCAATTTGATCATCTTCTATATCCCCTATTTTTCTAAACTCTTCTTGCCCAAGCTCATCCATATCCCTTCGCACATCATCTGCAATGGTTTCTAGATCTCTCTTTGTAGATTCTGGCACAATCCCATGTTTTTTGTTAAAAGCTGTCTGTAGCTTTCTACGACGGTCTGTCTCATCTATTGCATTTCGCATACTTTTTGTAATTGTATTTGCATACATAATCACCTTACCATCTACATGCCTAGATGCCCTACCGACAATCTGTATCAAACTAGTTTCAGATCGCAAAAAACCTTCTTTATCAGCATCAAAAATAGCAATCAAACTAACTTCTGGCAGATCCAAACCTTCTCTCAACAAATTAATGCCAATAAGAACATCATACTTACCACGACGCAAATCTGACAAAATATCTAACCTTTCCAAAGTGTCCACATCACTGTGGATATATGCAGATTTTATATTGAGTTGTTTAAAATACAAATCCAACTCCTCTGCAAATTTCTTTGTTAAGGTAGTAATCAAAACTCTTTGATTTTTTTCTATCCTCAACCTGACTTGCTCCATCACATCATCAACTTGATTTTCCACAGGTTTTATCACTATCTCAGGATCCAAAAGACCAGTTGGTCTAATTACAGCCTCAGAAACTATCACATCTCGTTTTACAGTTTTATCTGAACCAAGCTTTTCTCTATACTTTTTGCTTAGCTTTGCATTGTTTTTATCTGGGATTTTACCAAAGCCTAACTCAAAATTACCAGGAGTTGCCGATACGTAAACTTTTCGATCAATTCTTCCAAAAAACTCATGTATTTGCAATGGTCTATTACTAAACGCACTAGGCAAACGAAACCCATATCTGACCAAAGACTCCTTTCTACTTCTATCCCCATAATACATAGCTCCAATCTGCGGAAGAGTAATATGACTTTCATCTATGAAACAAATTGAATCATCAGGAAAAAAATCCAACAATGTTTTTGGCGGACTCTCTTGCAATCTATTGTCAAAATGCAGGGCATAGTTTTCTATACCTGAGACAAACCCAACTGACTTTAACATTTCCAAATCGTTTGACACTCTCTCTTTTATTCGCTGAGCTTCCAAAAATCTGTTATCATTTTCAAATTGTGCAATCCTATCAACCATCTCTGCTTCAATAGCTGGTATTGCATTTGTAATTTTGATATCTGTTTTGACATACGGACTTGCAGGAAAAATTGTATAACTGTCAATCTTTTCAACTTTTTGGCCAGTAAGCAAATTGAATGAAATTATCTCTTCCAGTCTATCACCCCAAAAACTAAAACGATAACCAACTTCTTCACTAGCTGGTACAACTTCTAGAAACTCTCCTTTGATACGAAAAGACCCTTGTCTGTAATCAATCTGATTCCTACTAAATTGCATATCTGCGAGTCTTCGAGCAAGTTTTTGCATATTGTAAGATTGTCCAGACTGTAGTTTCATTGATAGCTCCTCAAAGTCCTCTGGATTACCAAGTCCATAAATAGCAGAAACAGAAGCTACTATCAAAACATCTTTACGAGTAAGAAGCGCCTGTACAGCAGCATTTCGCAACCTCTCAATCTCCTGATTTATCTCTGTCTGTTTCTCTATATATGTATCAGAAGTAGGAAGATAACTCTCTGGCTGGTAATAATCATAATAACTAACAAAATAATGAACTGCATTATTCGGAAAGAATCTACGAAACTCCTCTGCAAGTTGTGCGGCAAGTGTCTTGTTGTGAGCAAAAACAATAGTTGGCTTTTGCAACTTTTCTATAATAGAAGCCATCATAAAAGTTTTTCCTGAACCAGTAACCCCAAGGATAGTCTGCTCCTTTTTACCACCTTCTAAACTATTAGAGATAGCCTCAATAACCTTACCCTGATCACCAGCTGGCTTGTATGGAGAATGTAATATAAAGGCTTTTTCTGTCTGACTATCGCTTTGCTTGGACATTGACACGACATAATCTCTAACTTTTTATATATTGTCAAATACTTGAACATAAAAAAACAACTTGCAAACTAATGCAAAATAGAATATAATCTATATATCAATTGTGACTAAAACAAAAAACAACAAAAAGACATACTTACCAACATTCAAAAACGCTTGGCTCAAAAAAGTTGCATGGGCAGTTTCCAGAACAAGCATCTTGAACTTTGCATTACTGCTGATATCTGCAATTGTAGCACTTGCTACATTATCAGCTCTTATTG